>DVJK01000202.1 GCA_018716795.1 Candidatus Scatomorpha merdipullorum
GTAAGTGCAGCTCCCCGTGACCTCGTGCGCGGCGCCGAGGAAGGTTATGCGCATGGTTGCCTCCTTTCCGAGGATGGTGTTTTAAAATTCAATCCGTGCGCCGCCGGGGCTTTCGCCGTGAATCCCCGCGCACACCCTCTTGCCTCCCCTGCAAGGGGAGGTGGCCGAGCGGAGCGAGGTCGGAGGGGTTGCTCCGGGCTTGGTCAGGCGCTGAAAGCTCCCGCGCCGGTTTCGCCCCGGCCTCAAGCCCTCACTCGTCCAGCTTCAGCACGGACAAGAACGCCTCTGTCGGTATCGAGACGGTGCCGAGCTGGCGCATCTTTTTCTTGCCCTCCTTCTGCTTTTCAAGCAGCTTTTTCTTTCTCGTGATGTCGCCGCCGTAGCACTTGGCGAGGACGTCCTTCCTGAGCGCCTTGACGGTCTCGCGGGCGATTATCTTGCCGCCTATCGCGGCCTGAATCGGTATCTCGAAGAGCTGGCGCGGGATGTTCTCCTTGAGCTTTTCGCAGAGCTTGCGGGCGCGCGGGTAGGCCTTGTCCTTGTGTGCGATGAAGCTCAGGGCGTCCACCTGCTCGCCGTTTAAGAGCAGATCGACCTTCACCAGCTCGCTGGGCCGGTAGTCCGCCAGCTCGTAGTCGAGGGAGGCGTAGCCCTTCGTGCGGGCCTTGAGCGTGTCGAAGAAGTCGTAGATTATCTCGCCGAGGGGCATGAGATAGTGCAGCTCCACGAGGCGCGTGTCGAGATACTGCATGTTCTTATACTCGCCGCGGCGGTCCTGGCAGAGGGGCATGATGTTGCCGACAAACTCCTGCGGCGTTATTATCGTCGCGTTGACGTATGGCTCCTTCGCCTCGGCGATGCTCGCGGGGTCGGGGTAGTTGTGTGGGTTGTCGACGCGGACAAGCGTGCCGTCCGTCTTCGTGACCTCGTATATGACCGAGGGCAGGGTGGTGACGAGGTCGAGGTCAAATTCGCGCTCAAGCCGCTCCTGCGTGACCTCCATGTGCAGCATTCCGAGGAAGCCGCAGCGGAAGCCGAAGCCGAGGGCGACGGAGCTCTCCGGCTCGAAGGCGAGGGAGGCGTCGTTGAGCTTGAGCTTTTCGAGGGCCTCGCGCAGGTCGGGATACTTGCTGCCGTCCTCGGTGTATATGCCGCAGTAGACCATGGGCCTCGCGGGACTGTACCCGGGCAGGGGCTCTGCAGTCGGGCGCGCGGCCTCAGTGACCGTGTCGCCGACGCGGGTGTCCTCCACGTTCTTGATGCTGGCGGTGAAGTATCCGACGTCGCCGGCGGCGAGCTCGTCGCAGGGCTCGAGCCGCGTGGGGCGCATGTGGCCGACCTCGACTACCTTATAGCTCGCGCCGGTGGCCATCAGCCTGACGTCCATGTCCTTTTTTATCCGCCCGTCGAAGAGGCGCATGAAGACGATGACGCCGCGGAAGGAGTCGTACTGGCTGTCGAACACCAGGGCTTTGAGCGGGGCGTCCGGGTCGCCCTTGGGCGCGGGGACGCCGTTCACTATCTCCTCAAGCACGGCGGGTATGTTTATGCCGTTCTTGGCGGATATCTCCGGCGCGTCCAGGGCGGGGATGCCGATGATGTCCTCAATCTCCGTCTTGGTGCGCGCGGGGTCGGCGGCGGGCAGGTCAATCTTGTTTATGACCGGCAGAATCTCGAGGTCGTGGTTCATGGCGAGATAGGTGTTCGCAAGCGTCTGCGCCTCCACGCCCTGGCTCGCGTCGACGACCAGCAGCGCGCCCTCGCAGGCGGCCAGCGAGCGGCTGACCTCATAGTTGAAGTCGACGTGGCCCGGCGTGTCGATGAGGTTGAGCGTATACTCCTCACCGTCTCCGGCCTTGTACGTGAGGCCGACGGCGCGGGCCTTTATCGTTATGCCGCGCTCGCGCTCGAGATCCATGTTGTCGAGAATCTGGCTCTCCATCTCGCGGGCCTCCACCGCGCCGCAGAGCTCTATGAGCCGGTCGGAGAGCGTGCTCTTGCCGTGGTCTATATGGGCGATTATGGAAAAATTCCTGATGTGGTCCTGTTTCATTTCCTGTCTTCCTCCGCCAAAAGCTCGGCCTTGTCGGCCAGTTCGCGAAGCCTCGCCGCAAGCTCGGCCAGCTCGCCTCGCGCCGGACTCCCTCCCGCGGGCTCCGCGCAGCGCCCGAGCAGATAGTCGGCGCTCACGCCGTAGTAGTCGCAGGCGCGCGCCACGAAATCGAGCCCCGGCTCGCGCGCGCCGTTTTCGTAGTGCGAGAGAAGGGCCTGGCTTATCTTGAGCCCCGCCGCGGCCTCCCGCTGGCTCTGCCCCGACGCTTTGCGCAGCGCGCCCATGTTCTCCGCGAAAGCCTTTGACATGAGACTTCCTCCGTTCAATGCAGATAATTATACAGTTTGTATTATAACGTAAAAGCTCGGCGTTGTAAATAGCTGCGCCCGGACGCTTTTCGCGTCCGGGCGCCTTGTCGGGCCTGCCCGCCCTCCATGCGGCTATATCCGCCGCCGGCTCAGCTGACTGCGGCAATCAAATCTACGACCAGCCCTATGAACCACGCCCAAAAAACCAGGACGCCCAGGCTGTAAAGCGCCAGGCCCAGTTTGGGCGGCGTCTTCGCCGGGTCGTACGGCAGCAGGAAGAACGCCCCGACGGCCACCGACGCCAGGGCGCAGGCGATGTGCCAGGCCAAAAGGTCCGTATTCATGCGGGGAAGCATCACCACTGCGACAGACAGGACGAAAAGGGGCGCAAACAGCAGTCCTATTTTCCTCGCGGCGGCCCGGAGCTCGCCCTCGCCGAACGCGCCCCTCGGCTTCCCCTTGACGATATAGCCCACGCTTCGCAGCGCGCATACGCGCTCGTATCCGCTGTGCTTCGGGAAATCCATCGTAATGGTGTACTCCCCGCCTTCGCCGGGCACAAAGGCCGCGACAAAGGGCAGCAGCAGCCCGAAGCGCTTCAGCCTCCAGCCCGCCTTCTGCTCGTCATTTATCCACTTTTCAATCCCGTCAAGGTCGCAGGGCGCGCAGGGCAGCAGCTTAAATTTCACATCCAACCCCTCCGGTAAATGTAATAACGCATGTTTTATATGGACAGTGCGCGAGGCCGCGCCCGTTTTTGCGCTCAATCGCCGACGCGGTACACCATCGCTCCGCTCACCGGGGCCCGCCCCAGGTTCTTTACGAAGATGTGATAGGTTCCCGCCTCCATGTTTCTGGCTTCAACCAGCTTCCAATATTGAGCGTTGCCGCCTTTGAACTTATAGCCAAAGTCTCTGCCCTCGTCCAGATTTATGAAGCCTATCCAGAGCGGGCAGTCGGCAGGGCTCCAGGTTGTACCGAGGATATCAAGGGTGATCTCTCCCGTTTCGGTGTAATAGCCCTCGTCCGAAACGAAGTAGCTGCCCGGCGCAACGAACTCGAAAGCTACGGAGAGCTTTGCGCCGCGCTCGAAGTCTTTGCCCGACAGGTCGATTACGGTTCCCTCCGGGTAAGACACGAACTCTCCCGCGTCGGCGGACGCAATGGGCGCGCAGGACAAGGCCAAAACCAACGCCAGCGCGAGCGCCGCGGCTCTCTTTTTCATGGTCTGCAACCTCCTTTCCTGAGATTTTCAACAAATTGAACACCCGCCTTATATGGACAGTATATACAATATTTTGCCGCTTCGCAAGGGAGGAGTTATTAATTATTTTATAAGGTTGGCGACGTGCTCATTAAGCCTTTTCCGGGGACGCTTTCTTTTGGCGCGCCAAAAGAAAGCGTCCCCGGCCCCCGAAAGGAAAAGCGCGTTGGAGCTTGTCCGGCGGCGCGCAGCGCCTGCGTTGTTACCAAGCGAGTGCTACACCGAGGTTTCCATCCCTAAGTGGTACAAGTTTGCTGCATCGCCGACCGCGATTGGCCGCTGACGGGTTGTAGATTCGGCCTGGCCTTCAGCCCCCTCTTGGAGGGGGCTGTCAGCGAAGCTGACTGGGGGAGTTCTGCCTGA
>DVJK01000203.1 GCA_018716795.1 Candidatus Scatomorpha merdipullorum
TCCGGCGCCGAGGCCGTGGGCGTCCGCCGCGGCGACATCGTCGTCTCCGCCGACGGGGAGCACGTCTCCGAAATAGGCGACCTCGCCGCGGTCATCGACCGCAAGGAGATAGGCCAGACCGTCTCCCTGGAACTCTACCGCGACGGCGAAATGGTCTACGTGGACGTAGAACTCTCCGAATCGGCCTAGAAGGCCGGCTCACGCCGTAGGGGCGGGCTTCCACGCCCGCCCGGCGCGGGATGACGGACAACTTCGGGTGCCCGTATAAAATGGTGCGCGGGCTGTGCCCCTGCGTTACATGCCGCAACGTAAAGTATACAAACCGCCCGTAAGGGGCGGCGTCCTCGACGCCCCTTTCGCCGGATGACGGACGACGTGGGTCCGGCGCGTCGCGCCAATGGTGCGCGGGCTGTGCCCGCGGGATCGAATACGTGTGAAGGCGGACGTTACCGTGCGCACCGTAGGAGACGCGGTTGCAATCGGCCACGCCCAACGGATGCGTCTAACGCGGCCCGGCAGTCACGCAAACGCGGGGCGTCGAGGACGCCGCCCCTTACGGGCGGGAGGAAAACCACGGTATCCGCATCGTGGTAAACAGATGCGTAAACGCCGCAAACCTCCACCCACCCCTCGGCTCCCCTGAAAGGGGAGCTGTCGCGGCGCTTTGCGCCATGACTGAGGGGTTGGTGCAACGTGGGTGGGGTGCAATAACGTTGTCCGTCAACCGACAGCGGCGCACCGGGGACGGTGCGCCCTACGACGTATGGGGAACGTTTCCGCACCGCAATTACACCGTCCGTTATCCAACGCAAGGGGCGTCGGGGACGCCGCCCCCTACGGTGGTTGCGAAGGGTAAGTTTCAGCGGAGCCGTGGGGTGGGCGGGCAGTTGAGGTATAATCTTCCACACCCGTTGCGTCATATGCCGCAACGTTCGTTTCGCTGACGGCCGTAGGGTGCACCGTCCTCGGTGCACCGTTGTTGTGAGATTGCCGGGGCGGGTTGGGTGCACCCGTTCGGCGTGACCGATGGCACCCGTGTTTCCCACGGTGCGCCCGCCTCCGTCTACCGTCCAGCGTATGCGATCCCGCGGGCACAGCCCGCGCACCATTTTGTGAGACGTGGCGCTCTGAGTTAAGCTTGCCGGTCGACCGACGGCGGGGCGTCGGGGACGCCGCCCCTTACGGGCGGTTGCGAAACGTAGGCATCAGCATCGCGGTAAACAGTTGCGCAAAGGCAACCGCCTCCTCCCACGCCCTCGGCTCCCCTGAAAGGGGAGCTGTCGCGGCGCTTCGCGCCGTGACTGAGGGGTTGGTGCAACGTGGGTGGGGTGTGCCGACGTTACCCGTCCACCGACGCCGGGCGGGCGTGGAAGATAAGCCCCTACGAAGTGTGGGGAGGCGGGCGCGACGCAGTAACGTTGTCCGTCAAGTGACGCCGGGAGCGTGCGCGGAGGCAGGTTGGCGCACAGAATACAACGCCGCCGGTCAACCGACGGCAGCGAACCGTCGTTGTTCGTCCATCCGCGCATAGAACATACAAAGGACCGGTCCGAGGACCGGTCCTTTTTTGCGCTGAAATGCCCGCGGGCATTCAGTTCAGCATTTTCATGAACTCCACGCCGGTGATGCTCTCCTTTTCCATGAGGCGGGCGGCGATTTTGTGGAGTGTGGGTTCGTTGGCACTGAGGATTTCGAGGGCCTTTTTGTGCTGCTCCCTTACGAGGGCTATGACGGCCTCGTCGACCTCGCCGGAGGTGCGCTCGCTGCAGGCGAGGGAGGCGTCGCCGCCGAGGTATTTGTTCGACTGCGTCTCGAGCGCGACCATGTCGAAGCGCTCGCTCATGCCGTAGCGGGTGAAGTACGCGCGGGCGAGCTTGGTGGCCTGCTCTATGTCGTTGCTCGCGCCGGTGGATATGCTGCCTATGACAAGCTCCTCGGCGGCGCGGCCCGCGGTGAGCGTGGCTATCTTGTTCTCTATTTCCTCGCGGCTCATGAGGACGCGGTCGCCCTCGTCGACCTGCATCGTGTAGCCCAGCGCGCCGGAGGTGCGCGGGACTATCGTAATCTTGGTGACGGGCGCGCTGTTCGTCTGGAGCGCGGCGACGAGGGCATGGCCGGTCTCGTGATAGGCGACGGTGCGCTTGTCCTTCTCGCTGAGGACGGCGTTCTTGCGCTGCGCGCCGGCGATGACGGTCTCGACGCTCTCCTCGAGGTCGGCCTGCCCGACAATCCGGCGGCCCAGCTTGACGGCGCGCAGGGCGGCCTCGTTTATTATGTTGGCGAGCTCCGCGCCGGAGGCGCCCGGCGTGGCGCGGGCGATTGCGCCGAAGTCGACGTCCTCGCCCATGCGCACGTCCTTGGCGTGGACCTTCAGTATGGCCTCGCGGCCGGCGAGGTCGGGGAGCTCCACGGGTATGCGCCGGTCGAAGCGGCCCGGGCGCAGCAGCGCGGGATCGAGCGACTCGGGCCGGTTCGTGGCCGCGAGTATCACGACGCCCTTCGCCGCGTCGAAGCCGTCCATCTCGGCCAGCAGCTGGTTGAGGGTCTGCTCGCGCTCGTCATTGCCGCCGTAGCCGCCGCTGTCGCGCTTTTTGCCTATCGTGTCTATCTCGTCGATGAAGACGATGCAGGGTGCCTTCTCGTTCGCCTGCTTGAAGAGGTCGCGCACCTTCGCCGCGCCCATGCCGACGAACATCTCGACGAACTCGCTGCCGGATATCGAGAAGAAGGGCACGTGCGCCTCGCCGGCGACGGCGCGCGCGAGCAGGGTCTTGCCCGTGCCCGGAGGGCCGACAAGCAGCGCGCCCTTGGGGAGCTTCGCGCCTATCTCGGAGTACTTGCCCGGCTCGTGCAGGAAGTCGACTATCTCCTTGAGCGCCTCCTTGGCCTCGTCCTGGCCGGCGACGTCCGCGAAGGTGACGCCCGTCTCCGTCTCGGCGTAGAGCTTCGCGCCGCTCTTGCCGAAGCTCATGCTGGGCATGCCGCCCATGCCGCCGCCCATGCGCTTGAGCATCCAGCGGTAGAGCAGCACGCTGCCGCCGTATATGACGACAAGGGGCAGGATCCAGGTTATCAGGAAGCTCAGAAGCGGCGAATTCTGCGTCGGTATCTCGTTTGCGTACTCTATCTCGTTCGGCGCGGCCTCGATGCGGTTTATGAGCTCGCTGTCGGGGAAGATGCCTGTCTTGTATATCTCCTCCCGGCCGTCCTCGTCCTTGGCGAGGAAGACTATCTGATAGTTCTCCTCCTCATACGCCACCTGTTCGACACGGCCCGCCTCAATCATGTCGAGGAAGTCGTTATAGCCGACCTCTATGACCTGCCGCTGCATAAGCTGCGGGAAGAGCAGGGCGTTGAGCAGTATCAGAAGGAGCAGGGTTATAAGGTAGTAGACCGCTATGTTCCGTCTCGGCCTGTGTTTGTCCGGGCCCGGTTCCGTGACCATAAAAATCTCCCTTTCCGGCGAATTAATTAATGTGTTAATTATAATCTTCGGCGCGCCGAATTCTACGGGCAGATTTTGAACAAATGTGGAACTTTTCATGAACTCGCGGCGTCAAATTTCAAAAAGGGAGGGAGAAAACAATGGACAAGAAAAACCGATTTGAGCTCACGTGCCTGTCACGGACGATACCCGACTTTACTGCGCGGCTCTTCAGGGCCGCATACAAGAGCGGCGACGCGCTCATGTCGCCGCTGAGCGTCTACGCCGCGCTCTCCATGGCCCGCGCCGGGGCGAGAGGGGAGACGCTTGCAAGGCTGGAGGCCGTCCTCGGCCCCGGGGCCGCGCAGGACGAGCTTGAGCTCTACCTCGCCTCGACGGCCGATACGTGGCTTTATATCGCCAGCTCAATATGGCTGAACGAAAGAGGC
>DVJK01000204.1 GCA_018716795.1 Candidatus Scatomorpha merdipullorum
TTCAGCGGAGCCGTGAGGTATGTGGGCGGTGTGGGTATGGTTTTCCGCAACCGTTACGTCATATGCCGCAACGTTCGTTTCGCTGCCGCCCGTAAGGGGCGGCGTCCTCGACGCCCCGCGGTTGTGTGACCGCCGGGCTGCGTTAGACGCACCCGCTCGGCGTGACCAACCGCACCCGCGTTTACCACGGTGCGCCATCCTTGCGTCTACTACCCCACGCATCCAATCCCGCGGGCACAGCCCGCGCACCATTGATAGGCGCGAGGGAACCGCATACATTGCGTCATATGCCGCAACGTTCGTTTCGCAATCGCCCGTAGGGTGCACCGTCCTCGGTGCACCACGGTTGAGTGATTGCCGGGGCAACGTTGGCGCGGATGGCCGGCGCGACCGATTGCACCCGTGTTTCCTACGGTGCGCCCGCCTCCGTCTACCGTCCAACGTATGTAATATCGCGGGCACAGCCCGCGCACCTTTTGGGAGGCGTGGGGTAACTGCATCCGTTGCCTTTCACGCCGCAGCGCATGTTTCGTACCAGCCGTAGGGGGCGGCGTCCTCGACGCCCCTTGCGCCGGTCGACGGATAACGTCACCGCCTCTCACCCACGTCGGCCTCAACCCCTCAGTCACGCCGCTTCGCGGCGCGACAGCTCCCCTTTCAGGGGAGCCGAGAGGATGGGAGAAGGTTTCGAACCTTACGCACATACTTCCCATGTTGCGGATACCTACGTTTCGCTGACGCCCGTAAGCCCCAGCGCCCTCGGTGTCCCGCGTTTTTACCGGATGAAGTTTGTCGCCTCGGATCTCTCTGCTTCGGGCGCGTTGAGGCCGTTTTTGCGGCCCAGGTCTATGCATTTGAGCAGCCAGGCCATGTTGCGCGCGAGGTTGCGCATGGTCTGCATACCCTCGGCGTCGGCCGGGGACTGGCCGGGCGCGAGGCCGAAGACGTCGTTCCAATATGTAGAGGCGACGACGTGCATCTGGGCGATGGTGAAGTATTTATTCAGCACGTCGAAGCTCGCGACAGTGCCGGCGCGGCGGGCGCAGGCGACGGAGGCGGCGAGTTTGTGCGCGAAGCGGCCCTGGGAAGAGTAGAAAAGCCGGTCGAGGAAGCTTATGAGCGAGCCGTTGGGCGAGGCGTAGTAGACCGGCGTGCCGACAATCAGCGCGTCGGCGGCCTGAAGCTTCGCCGAGAACTCGTTGACCGCGTCGTCAATGACGCAGCGGCCGAGCTTCGCGCAGGCGTTGCAGGCGCGGCAGCCGGAGACGGGCGCGGCGCCGATGTCGACGAGCTCGGTTTCAACGCCGCAGGCGTTGAGCGTGCGCGCGCACTCCTCAAGCGCGGCGCAGGTGTTGCTTTTGGGGCGGGGACTTCCGCAGAGCAGCATGACTTTCATGTGTGAGCCTCCTTATTATAAGCTGAAATAATGCCAGTATGTGCCGTCAAATTCGCGGCGGACGCGGCCCCTGGCCATGAGGTATTGTAGGTGCGCGGCGGTCTCGCCCACGGCGAACCACTTCTGCGAGAGCGGGAAGTCCGCCCAGGAGTTTGTCCGGCCGTGCACCTTCCAGCGCACGCAGCCCGAGAGCTCATAGGGAGTGAGGCCCGGCTCGGCGTCGAGCGCGTCGAGCATCTCGCGGATGCGCACTCCGTGGTGCTCTATTATCGTGCCAATCCGCTCGGCCATCGTGCTGCTGACGCCGCGGTGCGCGGGCAGGGGCAGGCGCACGGAGTAGGTGCTTATGTCCATCAGGCTGTGTATGTAGTGGCCGAGAGGGTCGTCGAAATCCGGCCAGGTGGTGATATTCGGCGTGATGTCGAAGAGGACGTGGTCGCCGAGGAACATTATGCCGCTCTCCTTTTCATAGAGGCAGACGTGCCCGGGCGTGTGGCCCGGCGTCTCTATGACCAGGAGCCTGTGCCCGCCGTAGCTTATGACGTCGCCGCCGGCGACGAAGGTGAACTCGGGAGGGGACTCCTGCTGGTACTTCATGGACGGGCTCTCCCAGAAGTGCTCGAGCTCCGCCTCGGAGAAGCCGTAGCTGCGGTATTCGTTCATGCGGCCGAGGCCGCCGGGGCCGACGCTGCGGCGCAAGAGCTCGCCGTCCGGCCGGCTTATATACACGCGGCTGTCCGGCCCGGCCAGCTCGGCGGCGAGGCCCGTGTGGTCGGAGTGCAGGTGCGTGAGGAAGAGGTCGGCGTTATCCATGCTGACGCCGAGCTCCCCGAGCCCGGCCCTGAGCGCCTCGCGGCACTCGCTCCGGCGAAAGCCCGTGTCTATGACGAGGCTGCGCCGCCCATCCCTGATTACATAGGAGTTGAGCGTGCGCAGAGGGTTCTGCGGCAGGGGCACGGGTATGGAGTATATGTTCCCTTCGATGTGTTCGTACATGGTCTCTCCCCATTTCTCTGTGTCTAGGGAAAATTGTAGCACACTTTTGCCGCGCGCGCAATCTTCAGCGCTTGAATATGACCACGCCCGCAATCATCAGCGCCGCACCGAGGGCCTTGGCCCAGCTGAGCGGCACGCGCTCCGTGCCCATGAGGCCCAGCGCGTCTATCGCGCCCGCGGTCAGCAGCTGGCTCACGAGTATGACGCTCACGGCCGTCGCGGGAGTGAGGGCGCGCATGCCCAGCATGACCGTCAGCGTTATCACGAGGCCCAGCGCCCCGCCGAACCAGCTGTACCAGGGCGCAGAGCCGAGCGCGGCGAAGCTCCCGTCCCGGTGGAACAAAAGCGCCGCCGCGGCCAGCGCCGCCGCCGTCGCCTGCACGAAGGCGTTTGCCTCGCTCGCGCCCACGTGCTCGCCCAGGCGCGTGTTCATGACGCCCTGGACGCTCATCGCCGCGCCCGCCGCAATACATACGAGCACTCCAAACATGGCTTATACGCCGCCTTTCGTCAATTCGTTTAATCCGTCCGCCGCGGACAGCCGCGCTTTTTGAAATAATGTCAATTGCCCGGCGGGCCCGCTTGTGCTATAACTAATGTACACGGTAAAAATACATTCGGCCGCGTACCGTGGACTTGGGGAGGTGCGATATGGCTTTGAGAGCGAAACCCAAATACTATCTCGTGGAGGCGGGAGTGCTGCCCGAGGTGTTCATAAAGGTCACCGAGGCGCGCGAGCTTCTGGAGACCGGCGAGGTGCGCACGGTCGCCGAGGCGGTGGAGCGCGTGGGCATATCCCGCAGCGCGTTTTACAAGTACAAGGACTCGGTCATGCCCTTCCGGGATATGCGCCAGGGCAGCATCGTCACCTTCAACGCGCTCCTGCGCGACAGGAAGGGAGTTTTGAGCGCCCTGCTTGCTATTTTTGCCGACACGGGCGCGAATATTCTCACGATTAATCAGAGCATCCCGACAAACGGCACGGCGCTGGTCACCGTCTCCGCGCTGACGGACAACATGAGCATAGGCACGGACGAGCTGCTCACGACCGTGCGCGGCCTGGACGGAGTCATACGCTTCGACGCGCTCGCGGGATGACAGGGGAGGGGAAGAATAAATGGTAAAGGTTGCCGTACTTGGCTTCGGCGTGGTCGGCGGAGGCACCGTGGAGGTGCTGACGAAGAACCGCGACCTCATCGCGCGCCGCGCCGGAAGCGAAATTGAAGTCAAATACATCCTCTGCCGCCGCGCGAGGCCGGAGAGCCCCTTCGCGCAGCTCATTGTCCACGACATAGAGACTGTCGCGGCGGACCCGGAGGTCAGGGTGGTCGCCGAGTGCATAGGCGGCGCGACGCTGGCCTACGAGTATGTCCGGCGCTGCCTCGAGGCCGGCAAAAGCGTCGTTACCTCCAACAAGGAGCTCGTCGCCGAGAAGGGCCTCGAGCTCACGCAGCTGGCGCGCAGAATGGGCGTCAACTTCCTCTTTGAGGCCAGCGTGGGCGGCGGCATCCCGATTCTGCGGCCGCTCTGCCAGTGCCTCGCAGCCAACGAGATAAGCTCCGTCTGCGGCATATTGAACGGCACGACGAACTATATCCTCACCGAGATGATACAGATGGGCAAGAGCTTCGAGCTTGCCCTGCGCGAGGCGCAGCAGAAGGGCTACGCCGAGGCGGACCCCACCGCCGACGTCGAGGGCATAGACGCCGGGCGCAAGATATGCATCCTCGCCGACCTCTGCTTCGGCAAGAACGTCGCGCCGGGCTCGATAACCATGGAGGGCATAACGAAGATAACGCCCGCGGACATAGAGTGCGCCCGGGCCCTGGGCTATAAGATAAAGCTCCTGGGCCGCGCGATGCGCACGGGGCCGAACAGCGTCACCGCCTTCGTCGCGCCGCACCTCATAAGCAAGGCCGCGCCGCTTGCGAACGTGGACGGCGTCATGAACGGCATCTCCGTGCGGGGCGACGCCGTGGGCGAGGCGATGTTCTTCGGCCCCGGCGCGGGCAGCCTGCCCACGGCCAGCGCCGTCGCGGCGGATATCATAGACTGCGTGCGCGACCCGCGCACCCGGACCTACACCGGCTGGTGGCCCTCGGAGCCCGGCTATGTCACGGCCCCGGACAGGATAAGCTGCCGCTGGATGGTGCGCACGAATTCGCCGCTTGCGGACATCGCCGCGGCCTTCACGGGCGTCCGCTTCATAAACGCGCCCCACGCCCCGGCGGACGAGTACGCCTTTGTCACCGGCTATATGTCCGGCGAGGAGCTCAAGGCCAAGACCGCGGGCATGAGCGTCCTAGCGAAATACCGCGTCCTCGACTAGGTCTGGCTAAAAAGGCCTCGACGGCCTTTTTAGCCAATAGGGTCCCCTGCCCTTCGGGTGATGGAGACCGGCGCTGCGCTCTGCGCCTCGGTTGTCCGCCAAAGGCGGACAATTCGACGCTCGCTTCGCGAGAAGTATTTTCGGCGACGTACATGCCGCCGCCGAAAATGATTTCAATTTCTTTCGCCGCTTCGCGGCGAAACTCCAGCGAGGCCTTTTAGGCGCGGCGGCATAGAATGTAGAGACAGCTATTAAATTTCGGAGGGAACAACCCCATGCTCATAGTACAGAAATTCGGCGGCAGCTCCGTCGCCAACGCCGAGAGAGTCCGGCACGTCGCCGGAATAATCGCGGACGCCTACTCCGAGGGGCACGACCTCGTCGTCGTCCTCTCCGCCCAGGGCGACACCACGGACGAACTCATCGAAAAGGCACGCGAGCTCAACGCGAGGCCCAGCAAGCGCGAGATGGACGTCCTGCTCTCCACGGGCGAGCAGCAGAGCGTCGCGCTCATGGCCATGGCGCTCGAGGCGATAGGCCTGCCCGTCGTCTCGCTCACCGGCTGGCAGGTGGGGCTTGAGACGAACGCCACCTACGGCAGCGCGCGAATCATGCGCGTCTCCACCGAGCGGATACGCCGCGAGCTCGACAAGCGGCGCATAGTCATCGTCGCCGGCTTCCAGGGCATAGACCGCAACGACGACATCACCACCCTGGGCCGCGGCGGCTCGGACACCACCGCCGTCGCCATCGCCGCCGTGCTCCACGCGGACAAATGCCAGATATACACCGACGTCGAGGGCGTGTACACCGCCGACCCGCGCAAGGTCCCGGACGCGCGCAAGCTCGACGAGATAACCTACGACGAAATGCTCGAGCTCGCAAGCCTGGGCGCGCAGGTGCTCATGAACCGCTCCGTCGAGCTCGCCAAGCGCTACGGCGTCATAATCGAGGTGCTTTCCAGCTATGTCCGGAAGCCCGGCACAAAAGTTAAGGAGGTCGCAAAGAGAATGGAAGAGATGAAGATAAGCGGCATAGCGAAGGACAACAACGTCGCGCGCCTGGTCGTCGTCGGCGTGCCCGACGAGCCCGGCATGGCCTTCCGCGTGTTCAACACCATGGCCCGCGCGAAGATAAACGTGGACATCATCCTCCAGAGCTACGGCAAGGAGGGCACGAACGACATCAGCTTCACCGTCCCCTACGACGACGCCGACCGCGCCGCCGAGGCGCTCAACGAGCTTCAGGAGAGCATAGGCTTCGACCACGTCAACGTCGACACCAACGTCTGCAAGGTCAGCATCGTCGGCGCCGGCATGATGAGCGCGTCCGGCATCGCCGCGCTCATGTTCGAGGCGCTTTACGACGCGAAGATAAACATCCAGATGATTTCCACCAGCGAGATAAAGGTCAGCGTCCTGATAGACAAGGCCTACGCCGACCAGGCCGTCCAGGCGATTCACAGCAAGTTCTTCGGATAAAAACCGGGCGGGGTAAAGCCCCGCCCCGATGAAACCGCTATGGAAAGGAGAACGCCGTGTACGAGCTCATAAAGATAAGCGAGCAGTCCTATTACATCTCCTGTCCCGCGAAGATAGGCGTGTACGACACGGGCGACGGCGTCTATATCGTCGACGCCGGCTCGGATAAGGACGCGGGGCGCCGTGTGCGCAAGACGCTTGACGAGCAGGGCTGGAGGCTGAAGGCCGTCCTCGTCACGCACTCGAACGCCGACCACATCGGCGGCTGCCAGTATCTGCAGCGGCAGACGGGCTGCAAAATTTTCGCGCCCGGCATAGAGGCGCAGTTCACGCGCGCGCCCATTCTCGAGCCGAGCTTCCTCTACGGCGGATATCCGCCGAAGCCGCTCAGGCACAAATTCCTCATGGCCCAGCCCAGCGACTGTCTCGACGTGACGGACGCGGAATTCCCGAAGGACGTGCAGGTTATCCCGCTGCCGGGGCATTTTTTCGACCAGTGCGGCTATCTCATGCCCGACGGCACGGCCTTCATCGCCGACTGTGTCTCCAGCCCGGAGACGCTTGAGAAGTACGTCTTCCCCTTTGCCTACGACGTCGCGGCCTACATCGACACGCTCGACAAGCTGCCCGGCCTCGGGGCGAAGCGCTACGTGCCCGCCCACGCCGAGCCCTGCGAGGACATCACGGAGCTCGCCGCGCTGAACAAAGGGCATATGGAGCGCCTGGGAGAGAGCGTCCTGCGGCTCTGCGCCGAGCCGCGCTGCTTTGAGGAGCTTCTAAAGCTCGCCTTCGATGAGAACGGCCTCGCGCTCGACTTCCAGCAGTACGTCCTCGTGGGCAGCACGATACGAAGCCTCCTCGCCTGGCATCTGGACAACGGCCGCGTCAGCGCCGAATTCACGGATAACCGCCTGCTCTGGCGCAGGGCTTGAGCAAAAAACGGAACAAAAGCGCCTCCTTCCTCGTCCGGTCACTATACGACCGCTCGTGAAGGAGGCCTTTTCATGCAGACATTCCTGCGCTATTTCAACAGCGCCCTGCCGCTGCTGGGCGCGGCGCTCATACTGGGCGCGGCGGCGTACTTTATCGCCCTCGCCGTGCTCAAACGGCGAGGACGGCGGCTTTCGGGCGCGTGGAAGCTCTGGCTCTTCGTGAGCGCTGTCTATGTCTTTTCGCTTTTCATGCTGCTCGTCGTGCGAGGGGAGGGCTTCTCGCTCGAGGGCATGGGCTGGTACAGCCTCGACCTCTTCCACGAGTACCGCTCGCTCGCGGCAAGCTTCACGGCCAACGCGTTCATAAACATACTGATGAACATCCTGATTTTCCTGCCCTTCGGCTTCCTCTTCGCCCTGCCCTTCGGCGAGAGCAAAAGACGCTGGCTGGTGCTCCCGCTCGGCTTCGCCGCGACCTTTGCCGTCGAATTCATCCAGCTCGTGACGCGAAGCGGGATTGCGGACGTGGACGACCTCTTCAATAACTTCCTCGGCGTCCTCTGCGGCTTCGCCATCGCGCGCTCGGCGCTCAATATCCGCGCCGGACGCGGCGGGAGGGCCGCGCTCTGCGCGCTGGCGGCGCTCGTTTTCCTCGCGCCGCCCTTTATCGCATGGGGCCTCTCGGCCGCCTCGCCCTACGGCGTCAGCGGCTATCAGACGGGCGGCCGCGAGCCGCTGACGGACGAGATACGCTTCTCGGACGAGGCGCTTTCCTTCCTCGACTCCGCGCCGGAGAGCTGCGCCTATTATTCCACGCCCGGCGGGACGCTTGAGGACGCGCGCGAGCGCGCGGCGGCCTTCTTCGCGCGCTTCGGCACGGGGATTGAGACGGAGGACCTGTACGACGACATGGCCTATTTCCGCGACGGGCCGCGCTACGTCAGCTATCATTACGCCGGGCCTGTCGTCGAATACTGCGCCTCCGGCGAGGTTGAGCCCACGGAGGAGGGCCTTCGCGCGCTGCTGGAGGATTGGGGCCTGGAGCTGCCCGAGAGCGCCGTGTTTGAGGAGCCGGGCCGGGAGAGCTATCGCTTCTCCCTCGCGCCGGAGGGCGGGCGCGGCGGCACGGTGGAGATAGACCCGCACGGCTCCGCAATAAGGCTTACCTATTCAATCTTCGAGCTGAGGCCCGCGGGCGAGGCCGCGATGCTCGCGCCGGAGGAGATTGAGGCGCTGCTGCACCGCGGGGCCTACGCCGGCTGGCTTGAGGACCCGGACGCCCCGCAGGAAATACTTTCCGCCGCCCTCGAGTATGAGCTCGACAGCAAGGGCGTCTACCGCCCGCTCCTGCGCCTTGACTTCGGCCCCGGCAGCCTCTATGTCGACCTGCCGGCGGAAAGGTAAAAAAAGCGCCCCTCGGGGCGCTTTTTTCAGTTTATGCTGCCGTCCCAGACGGGGCTCAGATACTCGCCGGAGACGGCGGGAACATAGTAGAAGCTGTAGCCCGTGAAGCCCTCCGGGAGCGTTTCGGTATAGAAGGGCTCGCGCTCGACGAAGGCGAAACAGTAGTAGGGCATGTAGTATTCATCGTATATGCCGACGTGATAGACAAGCGTGACGCCGGCGATATCCTCAGCGCGCAGGGTATTGAGCGTGCCGGGCAGCTCGCCGCCGTTCAGCACCAGCTCCGTCGCCTCCTCGAGGGAGATAAGCGGGTAGTTCCCAAGGCTCCCGGCTGCGACGGGCTCGAGCCGGATAGTGCGGAGCCCGCCGTCCTCGCCCGGGATGAGCGTGAGGCCGCCGAAGCAGTAGTTCACGAGGCTTTCGGCCACGTTTTTCCCGGCCTCGTAGATTCGCAGGCTGTATCTTTGTGTCACGCCGTCGTATTTATACTCCCCGCCCCCGACGGACCAGCGCGGGTTTTCTATCCCAAACCGCGCGGCGTAGTGCTCGGCGAAGTACTCGCCCGCGGCCTCATAGTCCTCGCGCGTGGAAGCGTCGCCGAGCTCCACGGGCAGCTCGAGCGGCGTCTCGAAGTCCACGCGCGCGGAGAGGTCGCGCTCCACCTCGATACTCACGCCGCCGCCGGAGAGGGCGAGCGACCAAAGCGCGCCGTCGGCGTCGAGGGCGCAGACTATGTCGTCCTCCCCGGCGTCTATGCCGAGCGAGGCGGCCAGGCCGAGCAGCCTCTCGCGCATGGCCGGCTCGTCCCAGCTGAGCGCGGCGCGGTTTTGCTCGACCGGCGCGTACTCCACGGGGTTTGCGAAGACCGGCAGCGCGGCGAGCTCCGTGTCCGCGCTCCAGGGGCTGCCGAAGGAGTACTCCGAAAAGCTGCGCATGCGCAGCAGGAAGGCGCCCTGACCGTCCGTGAACAGGCCGGCGTCGAGCTCCAGGACGGGCAGGCTCGCGTCCGGCGTCGGCTCCGGCGCGGCCTTAGGCCACAGCGCCCTCGCCCCGGCGTATATAATGAGCGCGAGGCAG
>DVJK01000205.1 GCA_018716795.1 Candidatus Scatomorpha merdipullorum
AAGGGCACGCTGCTCACCGGGCGCTTCCCCGCCTGCGTCATATACCTCACGGTGAACCCCGCCGCCGTGGACGTCAACGTCCACCCGGCGAAGACGGAGGTCAAGTTCTCGGACGAGCGCGCGGCCTTCAACGCCGTGCACTACGCCGTCCTCGGCGCGCTGGAGGCCGAGCGCCCGCCCGTCGAGTATGCGGAGCGGCCTGCGGTCAGCTTCGTCTCCGGCGGCGCGGCGCTCAGCGCGGGAGAGGACGGCTCTGCGCGCCGCTTTTACCCCGGCGGCTTCATCCGCCGCGACGCCGCCCCGCCGGAGCGGGAGGACGAGTCGGAGGCGACGCTCTCCGCGCCGCGGCTCTTCGAGCAGACCGGCCTCGACCTCGCGCCCTCGCGGCGCTTCCCGGCCCCGGCCCCGCCGCCGGAGCCGCGTTCCCCGGCCCCGGAGCGGGAGCGTGAGGATGCGAAGGCCGCCGCGCCCGCCCCGACGGGAGAGCCGCGCGTCATAGGCGAGGCCCTCGGGCTTTACATCCTCGTGCAGCACGAGGGCGCGCTCGTCATAATCGACAAGCACGCCGCGCACGAGCGCATGCTCTACGACGCGCTCATGAGCCGGGACGCGCCCGTACACAGCCAGGCCCTGCTTACTCCGGAGACGCTTCGCCCCTCCGCCGGGGCCGCCGCCTCGCTGGACGCGAACGTCGGGGCCCTCTCCGCCCTGGGCTTTGAGTATGAGCCCTTCGGGCACGGGGCCTATATCCTGCGCGCCGCGCCCGCGGGCCTCTCGCCCGGGGCGGCGGCCGCCGCGCTCGAGGAGGCCGCGGAGGCCCTGGCCGCCTCGCGCACGCCGGACATAGCCTCGGCCCGCGCGGAGCTTTTGAAGACCGTCGCCTGCAAGGCCGCCATAAAGGCCGGGCCCTCGAGCGAGCCGGAGGAGCTTCAAAGGCTCGCCGAGGCCGTCTGCTCCGGCCGCGTCCGCAACTGCCCGCACGGCCGCCCCGTCGCCTGGGTGCTTACGAGGAAGGAGCTCGACAGGCAGTTCAAGCGGATATTATAAAAGAAAGCGCCGGGGAGCCCGAGGGCTTCCCCGACGTAAGCGGCGCTTCGTTTTCACTTGTGGTAGTACAGCACGCCCATGCACCAGGGGCCGCAGTGGCCGCTTATCGTGCAGCCGGCGGGGTTGTTGTATACCTCCTTGAAGGGCTGGCAGGCGAGGACGGTCTCGCGCAGGCGCGCGCGCACGTCGTCGGGCAGGCCCGAGTCGGTTATGAAGACGCGGCGGAGGTCGATGTCGTCCCGGCCCTGAAGCCGGTCGCGGATGTACTGGTGATACGCGGCCTCAATCTTGCCGCGGTACTTCTTGCCCACCGTCATCCTGCCCTCGTGCACCTCTATGCAGGGCTTGAGGCCCAGGAGGTTCGCGCCCAGGGCCTGGACGGTGGTGCAGCGGCCGCCCTTGCGCAGATAGTCGAGGGTGTTCAGCACGAAGCTGACGTCCATCTTGGGCACAAGCCGCTCGACCTCGGCGGCTATCTCGGCGGCGCTTCTGCCCTCCGAGGCCATGATGGCCGCGTCGAGCACCAGGTGGCCGAAGCCGGTGGAGAGGTTGAGGGAGTCCACGACCGTGATGTTTTCGAACTCCTCGGCGGCGATGCACGCGTTGTTGCAGCTCACGGAGAGCTCGCTCGAGAAGGCGACGTGGACGATGGCGTCCGCATCGCGCAGCCACTCCGTCCAGGCCGCGGTGTAGTCCGCGACGGTGACGGCGGCGGTGCCGCAGAGCCGGCCCGTCGTCTTGGTGTATTCATACATGTCCTCGGGTTTGATGTCTATTCCGTCGCGCAGGGAGACGCCGTCGCGGACTATGTACATGGGCAGCACGCCTATGTCGTAGCGCTCAATGAATTCGCGCGGGAGATCGCAGGTGCTGTCGGTTGAAATTTTGACCTTCAAAAAACAATCCTCCTTCGCCGCGTTTGCGGCAAACCGTGAAAGCCTATGTGTGCATTAAACATAGTACCACACATTTATCAACTTTTCCACCACTACTTTGCAAAGAAATGGGGTAGTTCAAAAATGCCGCAGAAAATCGCCGTAATCACCGGCCCGACCGCTACGGGCAAGACGCGCCTGGGCATATTGCTCGCGCAGCGCCTGAACGCCGAGATTGTCTCCGGCGACTCCATGCAGCTCTACCGCGGCATGGACATCGGCACGGCCAAGCCGACGCCGGACGAGCTCGCCGCCGCGCCGCACCACCTGATAGACGTCGCCGAGCCGGACGAGGAGTGGAGCGTTTCGCGCTATGTCGAGGCGGCGGACGCCGCCGTGCGGGATATCCTCTCGCGCGGTAAGCTCCCGATTGTCGTCGGCGGCACGGGGCTTTACATCGACTCGCTCGTCCGCGGGCTCGACTTCTGCGACCGCTCCGAGGCGGGCGACGCCTGCCGGGCGGAGCTCGAGGGCCGCTATGACGAGATAGGCGGCAAGGCCATGCTCCGCGAGCTCGCTCAGCTCGACCCCGAGCGCGCCGCGAAGCTCATGCCCGCCGACAAGAAGCGCATTGTCCGCGCCATGGAGGTCTACCTGCTCACGGGCAGGACCATCACCGAGCACGACCGCGTGAGCGCCGCGAGGCCGCCGCGCTACGACGCGGCCTACATCGTCCTCGACTTCGAAGACCGCGCCGAGCTCTACGCGCGCATAGACGCGCGGGTGGACAAAATGGTCGCGGACGGCCTCTTCGACGAGGTCGCCGGCCTCCTGGAGCGCGGCCTCTCCTCGACGGCGCGGCAGGCGATAGGCTATAAGGAGGCCGCCGCGGCCCTCGCCGGCGAAATAAGCCGCGGGGAGGCCGTCGAGGAGATAAAGCGCGAAAGCCGCCGCTATGCCAAGCGCCAGCTCACATGGCTGCGCCGGAACGAGGACGCGCACTGGATTCGCTGGGGCGCAAAGCCGGATTTCGAAGCCGCGCTTCGGGATTCGACAGCCTTCCTCGCCGCTCACGGTATAATATAATGGCGTTCGAGGGGTGAAAAAAACACTTTTCGTACAATATTACTATTTATATCAGCGGCGGGATGTGATATTATGTAAATCCGGCTCCCGCCCGCGAAGGAGCGAGAGACATGGATAAGACAAAGACCTTGCAGGACGCCTTTCTGCAGCGCGCCAGGGCGGAGCGCGTGCCCGTTACGCTGTTCCTCATGAACGGCTTCCAGCTGCGCGGAGTGCTCCGGGCCTACGACAGCTTCACCGTCATCATAGACTCGGACGGCAAGCAGCAGCTCATCTACAAGCACGCCATCTCCACCATCGCGCCCGTGCGGCCCCTGGCCCTGGACGGCGCGGAGGCCCCGGCTACATAACGCGCGCCCCGGCCGCGGGGCCCATCCCGGCCGCGGCGGCCTCCCGGCCCGCCGGCGAGGGCGAGGGAGTCCGGGCCGGCGCGCCGGGCCCATGCGGGCGCCGCGCGGCGCAGCGAGGAAATCCGTTTTCCGGCGGAAAACTTTGATGGGAGATAGATAGCATGTCCATAGCCGAAAACGTCGCCGCCGTACGCGCGAGGATAGAGGCCGCCGCAAAGGGCCGGAGGGTGCTGCTTGTGGCCGCCAGCAAGATGAACGACGCCGCGCGCGTCAAAGAGGCCGTCGCCGCCGGGGTGGACGCCTGCGGCGAGAACCGCGTCCAGGAGCTGGTGGAGAAGAACGCCGCCCACGCCTACGACGGCGCGCCGCTCCACTTCATCGGCCACCTTCAGAAGAACAAGATAAAATATCTCGTCGGCGTCGCGGACCTCATCGAGTCCGTGGACAGCGCCGAGCTCATAGAGCTCATAGACCGGCGGGCGGAAAAGCTGGGCCTGACGCAGGACATCCTGCTCGAGGTCAACATAGGCCGCGAGGCGGCCAAGAGCGGGCTTCCGCCCGAGGAGGTCATAAAGACGGTGGAGTTCGCGGCGGCGAAGCCGCACATCCGGGTGCGCGGGCTTATGGCCGTGCCGCCGATTTGCCCCTCCGCCGAGGAAGTCCGGCCATATTTTGCCGCGATGCGCGAGCTTTTTGTTGACATCGCTGCGAAAAAATACGATAATACCTCTATGGACCTTCTGTCCATGGGTATGAGCGGCGATTTTGAAGCCGCCATAGAGGAGGGCGCGAACATGGTTCGCGTCGGCTCCGCGATTTTCGGAGCGCGCGACTATTCCAAACAGACCGGGAGATAAGCAATGGGATTTCTTGACGAATTTAAAAAGCTGACGCACCCTTACGACGACGAGGACGACGACTTCTTCGGCTCGGCGGCCGACGCCCAGCCCGACGAGGAGCGGCAGACGGAGCGTCAGGAGCGGCGCAGCAGCTTTTTCTCCGGCCCCGAGGAGGCCGCGCCGGACAGCTACGGCATACCGGCCGCACCGAAAAGCCGGCCGGCATTTCGAATACCCAGGCGGGAGCTGCGCCGCCAGGCCGACGCCGCCGACGCCGCAGAGGCGCAGGCGCGTCCGGGCCGGGCCGCTCCCGCGCAAGCGAAACCCAGGGTGTCCATGGCGGAGCCCGTCCGGTTTGAGGACGGCGCGCGGCTGGCCGACGACCTGCTCGAGGGCAAAACAATCCTGCTCAACCTTGAAAAAGCCGGCAAGGTTGACTCCAGACGCCTGCTCGACTTCATGAGCGGCGCGGCCTACGCCCTCCAGGGCTATGTTAGGCGCGTCTCGGGCAGCATATACCTCGTCGTTCCCAACGGCGAAGAGGTGACCGACGCCGACGCCATGAGCCAGATGGAGAATTCGGGACTGTATCTTTAAAAATAAACTACTAAACGTGGGAAGGAAGATATACTTATGACTCCGCAGGACATCCGGGAGAGAACTTTTGAAAAGGCCGTCTTCGGCGGCTACGATATGGCCGGGGTTGACGACTTCATGGAGGAGGCCGCCCAGGCGCTCGAGAGCGCGCAGCGCGAGAACTCCACCCTCAAGGCCAAGCTCAAGGTCCTCGTCGACAAGATTGAGGAGTACCGCGCGAGCGAGGACGCCATGCGCATGACGCTCATGAGCGCCCAGAAGCTCTCCAACCAGATAGAGTCCGAGGCCCGCGAGCGGGCGGACAAGCTCGTCGGCGACGCCCAGGCCAAGTCCGACGAGGTGCTCGGCTCCCTCAAGGACGAGCGCGAAGCCGAGGAGCGCAGGCTGGACGGGGCCCGCAAGGCGCTGGAGCGCTTTTTCTCCGACGCGCGCGAGGTCTGCGCCTGCACGCTCGAGAACCTCAGGAGGCTTGAGGCCGGCGAGCTGCCCGGGAAGGCCGCCGCTGCCGCCGCCGTGGACGAGACCGTCCGCAGCATCTCCGAGAGCGTCGAGCGCCTGCCCGACGAGCCGGAGCCCAAGATAGACGTGAGCGCCGTCATGGACGCTCCCGCCCCGCGCGAGACCATCACTCCCGACGACGTCACCCGCCTCTTCGACATGAGCGGCGAGTGATAAGCCTCGCGCCGCCGCAAGCCGCTTCCGAAGGCCGAAGGGCCTCCGGGGCGCCGTTTGCGGCCTTTCACCTTTTATAATTTAACTAAGAGAGGAAGAAAAACATAAATGCCTCAGGATTATAACGCCACCGTAAATCTGCCCAAGACCGAATTCCCCATGCGCGCCGGCCTGCCCAAGCGCGAGCCCGAAATGCTTCAGCAGTGGTACGACATGGACCTCTACCACGAGATGCTCAAGCGCACCGAGGGCCGGCCGATTTTCGACCTGCACGACGGCCCTCCGTTCTCCAACGGCTCGATACACATGGGCACGGCGCTCAACAAGTGCCTCAAGGACTTCATCGTCCGCTACAAGTCCATGGCCGGCCGCCAGGCCATCTACTATCCCGGCTGGGATAACCACGGCATGCCCATTGAGAGCGCCATAATCAAGGAGCAGAAGCTCAACCACAAGGAGATGACCACGGCGGAGTTCCGCACCGCCTGCCGCGACTTCGCCCTCCACTACGTCAACGTCCAGCGCGACGCCTTCAAGCGCCTGGGCTGCCTGGGCGAGTGGGATAAGCCCTACTTCACCATGAACCCGAAGTTCGAGGCCGAGGAGATAAAGGTCTTCGGCGAGATGTACAAGAAGGGCTATATCTACAAGGGCAAGAAGCCCGTCTACTGGTGCCCGCACGACGAGACCGCCCTCGCCGAGGCCGAGATTGAGTACGCTGAGGACCCCTGCAAGTCCATCTACGTCAAGTTCCGCGTCAAGGACGACCGGGGCAAGCTCGCCAAGTACTGCGACCTCAATAACCTCTACTTCCTCATCTGGACGACGACGACCTG
>DVJK01000020.1 GCA_018716795.1 Candidatus Scatomorpha merdipullorum
TCGCGCTCGAGCCCGTCCTTCATGAAGTCCACGACGCGCCAGCCGTAGTGCGCCGCGGCGCGGCGGCCGGTGTCCAGGCAGTGCTGGAGGTATTCGGCGTCGTTCTCGTGAATGTCACCGCCGGTGCCGTACTTCTCGCGGCGGTGGGCCATGCGCCGCTCGCTGGTCGCGAGGTCGACGTCGAGGAAGATGACGAGGTCCGGCTCGGGCAGGCCGAGCTTGACGTATTCGAGGTCGTAGAGCCAGTCGAAGAAGGCCGGCTGCCGCTCCGTCGGAAGCTTCGCTCCCTGGTGGACGGCGTTCGAGGTCGTGTACCGGTCGGAGAGGATAACGCCACCCCTCTGATAATACTCCCTCCAGTCGGTCATATACGAGGCGTAACGGTCGACGGCGTAAAAAATGCTCGCCGCGCAGGGATTGACGTCCTCCGGCTTTGAGCCGAAGTCGCCGTTCAAATACATCCTGATAAGCGCGCTGGACTCCTGGTCGTAGCGCGGGAAGACGATGCTGTGGTAGTCGAGCCCTTCGCGCTCGAAGCGGGCGGTGAGGCGGCGGTACTGCGCGCTCTTGCCCGAGCCGTCTATGCCCTCGAGGACTATGAGCTTACCCATGCTTACCCCTCCCCTTCGCCGCCTCCAGGACGAAGAGCGGCAGCTTCGCGAGGCGGGTTATGCGCTTCGGCTCCTTGATAACGCGGTAGAGCCACTCGAGGCCGAGCTTCCGCCAGGTCTCCGGCGCGCGCCGGACGTTCCCGGCGAGGACGTCGAGGCTCCCGCCCAGCCCGGCCATGAGGCCGCAGCTTATTTTGCCCGCGCGCTCCGCCATCCAGAGCTCCTGCTTCGGCGAGCCGAGGCAGACCATGAGGAAGTCCGGCGAGGCGGCGTTTATCTTCTCAATTATGTGCCCGTCGTCCGTGAAATACCCGTCGCTCACCCCGGCGACGCTTATGCCCGGGAAGCGCGCGCTTATATTCTCCGCCGCGGCCTCGGCCACGCCGGGCTTCGCGCCGAAGAGATAGACGCTCCCGCCCCGCTCCGCGAGGCTGGCGATAAGGCTCTGCGCGAAGTCTATGCCGGGGACGCGCCCCTTGAGCGGGGTGCGGAGCAGCTGCGCGGCCTTCGTCACGCCGACGCCGTCGGCCAGGACGAGGCTCGCGCCCTTCAAGGCGGCGGCGAGGGAGGAATTCTCCCTCGCTGCCATGACTATTTCGGGGTTGGGCGTGCAGGCGTAGGCCGCCTCGCGCGCCGCGGTGAAGCCCAGCGCGGCCTCGACCGCCTCGTCCATCGTGAGGTCGTCAAAGCCGACGCCGAGCACGTCTATGCGATTCATACCTGGGAAAACACCTCGCCTATCTTCTCATGTATCACCAGATTGGCGTACCTGTCGTAGGGCGTGTCGGAGAGGTTCACAAGCGCGAGCTTATTCCCCTCGTAGTAGTTGATAAGCCCCGCCGCCGGATATACGCCCAGGCTCGTGCCGCCGACGATGAGCACGTCGGCGTTCCGGATGAAGCGCACCGCGCTGCGCAGCACGTCCTCGTCCAGCATCTCCTCGTAGAGCACTATGTCCGGGCGGACTATCCCGCCGCATTTGTCGCAGCGCGGGACGCCCTCGCAGTGGTTCATCTTCTCCGCCGGGTAGGGAGCATGGCAGCGCGTGCAGTAGGCGCGCAGGATGCTGCCGTGGAGCTCGAGGACGTTTTTGCTGCCAGCGGCCTGGTGGAGGCCGTCTATATTCTGCGTGACGACCGCGCGGAGCTTCCCCTCGCGCTCGAGCTCCGCGAGGCGGAGGTGCGCCCGGTTGGGCTTCGCCCCGTCCACGACGAGCTTCGCGTGGTGGAAGCGGTAGTATTCCTCGGGGTCGCGCTCAAAGAAGGTGGCGGAGAGTATCGTCTCGGGCGGGTACTTCCACTGCTGGTTGTACAGCCCGTCCACGCTCCGGAAGTCGGGTATGCCGCTCTCGGTCGAGACGCCCGCCCCGCCGAAGAAGACGATGTTGCCGCTTCCCGCTATCCACTCGCGCAGGGTTTTTATCTTGTCGTCCATAGCTGCCCTCCTTTGGCTCAGGCTTCGCCCCGCAGGCATTTCGGCCAGATCAGTCCTGATTGTGCGTGGAGTAGTTCGGGGCTTCCTTGGTTATATAGATGTCGTGCGGATGGCTCTCCTTGAGGCCGGCGCCGGTTATGCGGACGAACTTGGTCTTCGTGCGCAGGGACTGGATGTCGGGCACGCCGCAGTAGCCCATGCCGGAGCGCAGGCCGCCCATCATCTGATATATCGTGTCGCTGACGGCTCCCTTATAGGGCACGCGGCCCTCGACGCCCTCGGGCACGTACTTCTTGGTGCCGGACTGGAAGTACCGGTCGCCGCTGCCCTTCTGCATCGCGCCGAGCGAGCCCATGCCGCGGTAGACCTTGAACTGGCGGCCCTGGAAAATCTCGCTCTCGCCGGGGCTCTCCTCGCAGCCGGCGAGCATGGAGCCCATCATGACCACGCTGCCGCCGGCGGCGATGGCCTTGACGATGTCGCCCGAATACTTGATGCCGCCGTCGGCGATGATGGGGACGCCGTACTTGTCGGCCATCTCGGCGCTCTGCAATATGGCGGTTATCTGCGGGACGCCTATGCCGCTGACGACGCGGGTGGTGCATATGGAGCCGGGGCCTATGCCGACCTTGACGCAGTCCGCGCCCGCCTTGATAAGGGCCTCGGTGCCCTCGGCGGTGGCGACGTTGCCGGCGATGAGCCCGACCTCGGGGAAGTGCTCCTTGACGAGGCCGACGCAGCGCATGATGTTGGCGCTGTGCCCGTGCGCGGAGTCGAGCACCAGGGCGTCGGCGCCCGCGGCGACCAGCGCGCCCGCGCGGTCGAGGATGTCGTTCGTGACGCCTATCGCCGCGGCGCAGAGCAGGCGGCCGTGGCTGTCCTTGGCGGAGTTGGGGTACTTGACGACCTTTTCAATGTCCTTTATCGTGATGAGGCCCTTGAGGTGGAAGCTTTCGTCCACAATGGGCAGCTTCTCAATCTTGTGCCTGCGGAGGATTTCCTTGGCCTCCTCAAGCGTCGTGCCCTCGCGGCCGGTGACGAGGCCCTCGCTCGTCATGACGTCGCGTATCGGCCTCGTCATGTCCTCCTCGAACTTCATGTCGCGGTTGGTGATGATGCCTATGAGCTTGCCGGCCTTGTCCACTATGGGGACGCCGGAGATGCGGAACTTGCCCATGAGGGCGTCCGCCTCGCCGAGGGTGTTGTCCGGCCCGAGGTAGAACGGGTTCGTGATGACGCCGTTCTCCGAGCGCTTGACCATGTCGACCTGCTCGGCCTGCATGTCTATCGGCATGCTCTTGTGGATGACGCCTATGCCGCCCTCGCGCGCGATGGCGATGGCCATGCGGTATTCGGTGACCGTGTCCATGGCTGCGCTCATGATGGGTATGTTGAGGCGGATATTCTTCGTCAGGTTCGTGCTGAGGTCCACGTCGGGCGGCAGCACGGAGCTCTCCGCCGGCACCAGCAGCACGTCGTCAAAGGTCAGCCCCTCGCCCACAAAGCGCTCGGCATAGTGATTGGTAATGTCCATATGTCACGCACCCCCGTAAATTTTTTAGGTTTCTCTCTCGCTGGGATTCCTATTATTTTATCATAGATAGGAGAGTTGTCAAGCGACGGGGCCGGCCTCAGCGCCATCTCCCGGCGGATTTTTCCCGCTCGGCGAAGAACATGTACTGCTGGGCCAGACCGGCGTATTCGCCGAGGCTTTTGGGGTCGAAGCCCGGCGGCATGTGCTCGCGCAGCGCGCGCTTTATCCAGACGTCGACGGGAAAGGCGTCCAGCCGGTGCAGGCCGAAGAGGACGGCGCAGTTTGCGACCTTGTCGCCCACGCCGCTGAGGCCCTTGAGATACCGCCTCGCCGCGTCTCCGTCCATGGCCGCGGCGGCGTCGAGGTCCATGTCGCCGGAGGCGACGGCGCGGGCGGCGTTTATTATGTACGCCGCGCGGTAGCCCGCGCGGAGCGGCGCGAGCTCCGGCTCCTCCAGAAGCGCCACGCGCTCCGCCGCCGGGAAGGAATATTTGACTCCCCATGGCGTCTCAAAGGGCTCGCCGAAGAGGGCGCAGAGCTTTTCCACTATGGATTTTATGCGCGGGATATTGTTGCACTGGGAGATAATGAAGGAGCAGAGCGCCTCCCATTTGTCCTGGCGCAGGATGCGTATCCCCGCGCCGCACTCGGCGCAGTCCGTGAGGTATGCGCCGCGCATGACGCTCTCGCGCGCGGCGGCGTAGTCGGCGTCCATGTCGAGGTAGGCGCGCCAGAAGCCGATATCGTCCTCCCCGCACTCGACGCAGGCCGTCTCTCCGCTGAGGAAGACGCGCGCCGCGCGCCCCGACGCAACGCCGAGATAGTCCTGCTCTCCCAGCGCGTTCCAGCGGAAGCACTGGCCGCACTCGAAGGTCTTGTAGGGCGAAAGCTCGCCCGCCGGGCAGAGCTCAAAGGTCTTGTACAAGCAAATCACGCTCCCTGCACGTATTGTATCACAGCCCGTCCTCCGCGGCAAGGGAAAGCCCGGAGCCCGCGGCCGCGGGATTGGATGCGCAAGGGCGAAAATCTCCGCCCACCCACCTTCGGCTCCCCTGAAATGGGAGCTGTCACGGCGCAACGCGCCGTGACCGAGTGGTTGCGGGCGGCGTCGGTGAGATGCGGATGCCTTCTCCACACGCCGTAGGGGCGGGCTTCCACGCCCGCCCCTACGGTGTGTGGTTGCGTTGGTTGACGGATAACGTGGTTTCGCCGCACTCACGTTGCCTCAATCCCTCAGTCACGGCCCTGCGGGCAGCGACAGCTCCCCTTTCAGGGGAGCCGAGGGGTGGGCGGAGGTTTGCAGCGCCTGTGCATTTGTTTACCGTGATGCTGATACCTCCGTCTCGCTTCCGCCCGTAAGGGGCGGCGTCCTCGACTCCCCGCGTTCGCGGGATTGCCGGGATGGGTTGGGTGCATCCGTTCGGCGTGGCCTATAGCACTCGCGTTTCCCACGGTGCGCCCGCCTTGTGTCCGCTAACCAACGTATCATATCCCGC
>DVJK01000206.1 GCA_018716795.1 Candidatus Scatomorpha merdipullorum
CTCCCGCGACCCGCTCAACGTCTCCGCCGACGAGCTGATGGAGCGTTTCGTCCGCGGCGACTCCGCCCGTCACACAGAGGGCAGCGGACTGGGGCTGAACATCGCCCAGAGCCTCGTGAACCTCATGCACGGCAAGTTCTCGTTGAGCATAGACGGCGACCTGTTCAAGGCGGAAATACGGCTGCCGCTCAACTGAGCGACGCGAAAACAGCAAGCGCCCGCGCAGTAAAGCTACCGGGCAGGAAATATCAACTTTAAGCGTGGGAGGCGCCGCAGAAGTGGCGCCTCTCCGGTTTTGGACGCAATCATGCGGCGAAATGGAGAAACCTATATGAAAAAATCGATAGCTAATGCACTGTTGGCGGCAACTGCTGTCTGCTTGATCCTTGCGACTTCAGCCTGCTCAACAGAGAATAAAGAAAACGGCGATACCGCGGATGCAGTCGAGTCTGCGGAGGCAACGCCGCTTGGCACGCTGATAGACAGCGGCGACCTCAACAATATAACCGGCCTTAATACGACCTGCAAACTGAGTGTGGACGAAGGCAAATACGTCAATCTGTATGTTGAAAACAAAGGGGCTAACGACGTAGTGGCCACCATAAACGGCAGCGGCTCCAGAACCTTCAAGCCGGGCGAAAAGGGCTGCATCTATGCGGAACTGACACAGGGCTCTGACGATGGCGGTACGGAATGCGTGTTTAAAGTAGTGACCGGCAAAGACGGCGGAGAGGTCAATATCAGCTACGAGATCACCCAGGGAGAAACTCACATATAAAGTGTGGCGGCAATAAAAGCCGCCACATTTTTTGCTTTCATCCGGCACGAATACGATATAACCGCGCCCGATGTGTGATAGAGTGCGAATATTTCAGCCCTCGTCCTCATACTCTGTGCCATGAACTCATGGGAAGGAAGGGCGACGAATGACTGACACTTCCATATATCAGGACATAGCTGCGCGCACCGGCGGCGACATATATCTCGGGCTTGTGGGCCCCGTGCGCACGGGCAAGAGCACGTTCATAAAGCGTTTCATGGAGACGCTGGTGATACCGAATATAGAGGACGTCTACGCCCGCGAGCGGGCCAAGGATGAGCTGCCGCAGTCCGGCTCCGGCCGGACCATCATGACCGCCGAGCCGAAGTTCGTGCCCGAGGACGCTGTCAGCGTCACGCTCGACGGCGGCGTGAGCTTTTCCGTCCGGCTCATAGACTGCGTGGGCTATATGGTGGACGGCGCGTCGGGCCAGTTTGAGGACGGCGTTGAGCGCATGGTCGCGACGCCCTGGTTCGACGAGGAGGTGCCCATGTCGCGCGCCGCCGAGGAGGGCACGAGGCGCGTCATAACCGACCACAGCACGATTGGCATCGTCATGACCACCGACGGCACGGTCTGCGGCATAGAGCGCGAGAGCTATGTTCCCGCCGAGGAGCGGGTTATCGAGGAGCTGCGCGCGATAGGCAAGCCCTTCGTGCTGGTCCTGAACAGCGCGAACCCCGAGGGCGAGGCCGCGCAGCAGCTGAGAACCGAGCTGGAGGAGAAGTACGGCGTCGCCTGCGTGTGCGTGAGCTGCCTTGACCTCACTGCGCAGGACATCGACGACATATTGAAGCTCGCGCTCTACGAGTTCCCGATATCCGAGCTCGGCATCTACCTGCCCAGCTGGCTCGACGCGCTCGACGGCGACTCGCCGCTTCGCAGCGGCATACTCGGCGCTATCGCCGAGGCCGTGCAGGACATGAGCCGCGTGCGCGACGCCTTCGGCATCATGGACGCAATAGCCGATAGGGAGGAGGTCGACTCCGCCGGCGTCACCGGCGTGGAGATGAGCACCGGCTCGGTCACGGCGAGCATTGAGCTGCCGAGGGCGCTCTATTACCAGACGATAAGCGAGCAGTGCGGCTTTGAGATACGCGACGACGGCGATTTGATGGGCCTCCTGACGCAGATACGCGAGATAAAGGCCGATTACGACCACATCAGCTCCGCGCTTCAGGACGTGCGCGAGAAGGGCTACGGCGTCGTCATGCCGCTGCCGGGCGAGCTGCACCTCGAGGAGCCGCAGATTGTCCGCCAGGGTGGGCGCTACACCGTGCGCCTCAAGGCCAGCGCGCCGAGCATACACATGATGATGACGAATATAGAGACCGAGGTCACGCCCGCACTCGGCGGCGAGAAGGCCAGCGAGGAGATAATGGGCTTCCTCCTGCAGGGCTTCGACGGCGACGTCAGCCGGATATGGGAGAGCAACATCTTCGGAAAGAGCCTCTACGACATCGCCGAGGAGGGTCTGGAGGCCAAAATAAAGCGTATGCCTCCCGCCGTCCGCGCCAAGCTCCGCGCCACCATGGAGCGCATAGTGAACGAGGGCAGCGGCGGCCTGATATGCATAATACTGTGAAGGAGCCGGGGCAAAGCCCCGGTTCTTCTGCCTTTTGGATAGAATATTTTCTCGTATATAAGTGAATAATTAATAATATTCCCTAATGTTATTCATTGGAAGTCGAAAGAATATAAGCAGTTCTTATAAATCATATCGACTTGACAAATTGACTTATAAAACCTAAGATATCCGCAAAGGAAGGAAAGGTGGGAAGCAAATGAGCTCGGGAGCCATAATTCTCGCGGCCGGTTCAGCCGAGGG
>DVJK01000207.1 GCA_018716795.1 Candidatus Scatomorpha merdipullorum
TTTTCGGGCGGTTTCGTGCGAATTTTAACAATATTTCACGGGAATTGCGCAAAAAAGCTCTATACAAATGCCCGGAGGGCTGGTATAATTATCTGGCTGACGGCGCGCCGGTTTTCCGGGCCGCCGCTTTAATTGTTTGAAAGAGGTTGGATATCATGGGCGATATTTTCGTCACCGGGCACCGTAACCCGGACACCGACTCGATAGTCGCGGCCCTGGCCTACGCAAACCTGCAGAACGCCCTGGGCGAGCGCTCGTACAAGGCCGTGCGCCTCGGCGCCGTCACGGACGAGACGGCGAGGCTGCTCAAGCGCTTCGACACGGACGCGCCGCCGCTTGTCAAGAACATGCGCACGCAGGTCGCCGACCTCGACTACGACCGCACCCCGGCCCTAGACCGCTCCGTGCCGATGGACCTCGCCTGGCGCACCATGCGCGACGTGGGCGCGGGCGTCGTGCCCATAGTCGACGAGGACGGCAAGCTCTTCGGCATGCTCTCCGCGGGCGACATCGCGTCCTACGATATGCAGACCATCATGCAGAACCGCATAGACAACCTGCCGCTCTTCAACCTTCTGAGCGTGCTCGAGGGCACGCTTGTCAACGAGCTCAACTGCGCCGTGAGCTCCGTCTCCGGCGAGCTGTACATAGCCCTGCCCCAGAATTACGAGGACACGGCCCTGACGAATCCGGACACCATCCTCGTCTGCGGCGACCAGCCGGAGATTATCGACCGGGCCATCGCCTCGGGCGTCCGCTGCCTTATCATCTGCCGCGCCACGCTCAAGCCCGAGTGGGCCGAGGCGGGAGAGGACGTCTGCGTCATCTCCACGCCGCTCTCGGCGCGGCGCGTCTCGCGCATCATCTACCAGGCCCTGCCCGTGGAGCGCATTATCGAGCGGAAGGACATCGTCGCCTTCCACCTGAGCGACTATCTCGACGACGTGCGCGAGATAATGCTCAAGAGCCGCTATCGCTCCTACCCCGTGCTCAACGCCTCCGGCAAGGTCATGGGCACGATAAGCCGCTTCCACCTCCTGCGCCCGAGACGCAAGCAGGTCGTCCTCGTCGACCACAACGAGGCCGCGCAGAGCGTGCCCGCCCTCGACCAGGTGGAGATACTCGAGATTATCGACCACCACCGCCTCGCGGACATACAGACCGCCGCGCCTATCCGCGTGCGGAATGAGCCCGTGGGCAGCACGAACACCATCCTCACCGCGATGTATCAGGAGCGCGGGATAATGCCCTCGCCGAAGATAGCCGGGCTCATGGCCGGCGCAATACTCTCGGACACCGTCATGTTCAAGTCGCCCACCTGCACCAAGCGCGACATAGCCATGGCCGAGCGCCTGGCGCGCATCGCGGGCGTCAGCCTCGAGGACATAGGCCGCGAGCTCTACGCCGCGGGCAGCACCGACGGCAAGAGCGCCGAGGAGCTCTTCCGCGCCGACTACAAGCAGTTCCACATCGCCGAGCAGAACATAGGCGTCAGCCAGATAACCTGCGTCGACGCCGACCACCTGCTCTCCCGCAAGGACGAATTCCTCTCCCTCATGTCCAGGCTCAAGGACAAGCAGGAGTTCGACCTCATTATCCTCATGATAACCGACGTCCTCCAGGAGGGCTCCCATCTCTTCTACGTGGGCAGCGACGAGGTGATACGCCAGGCCTTCAGCAAGGAGCCGAAGGACCACTATCTCTTCCTCAAGGGCGTCATGAGCCGCAAGAAGCAGATTATCCCGATGCTGACGGCCCTCTGGGGATAAAAGGCCGGCCCGCGGGCCGCGCCGCGCCCCTGCGCGCCGCCCCTCCGAAGGAGCGCGGGCAAAGCCCGCGCTCCTTTGGCGTCCCTCGGCTTTGCCCGCGCTCCTTCGGCGTCCCTCGGCTTTGCCTTTTACTGCCCGTTGAAGATTTTTCGATTTTGAGCTATACTGACTCTCGCACGGCGCGGAAGGGAGGCTTGAGCGTGCCGGAGACGAAATCCAAATCCGAATATACCTACGCCTCGCTCAAAAAGCGCGGCTGGACCGACTCGCTTATCCGCGCGCTGCTGCCCAAGCCCCGCGTCATACACACGCCGCAGTATCCGCAGGGCGTGCGGCTCTGGAAGCGCGCGGAGGTCTTCAGGGCCGAGCAGAGCGAGCGCTTCAAGGCGGAGCGCCGGCCCGCGGCGGAGCAGCCTCCGCGCCCCGCCGGGAGGCCGTCCGCCGGCGCCCGCGCCGCCCTGGAGGCCATCTGGGCCGCGGCCGAGCCCGACGAGACGGACGCCGGCCTCCTGGCCCTGCACTGCCACAGGGGCATCCTCGCGCGGCTGAGCGCGGCGGAGCGCCGGCCTCTCTCCTCCGTCAGCCGGGCCGAGGGCTGGATAGGCGAGTTCCTGACGCTTGAAAAGCGCGGCGGGGAAAAGCAGCTCGCCGACGCCCTCAAGCGCTTCACCCGGGCCTGGGCCTCCGTCGGCGGGGAGGATGGCCCCGTCTTCGCCCGGGTGCGGGAGCGCTATGTCCGCGCGCTTCGCGCCGCGTCGGCCCGCGCGCTCGAGGAGTTCGCCGCGAGGCAGCCGGAGGCGGACTTGCACGCCCTCCTGACCGCGCCGGGCTTCCCGGACGCGCAGCTTGCCGCCGAGGGGCTGGGCACGGTCTGGTCGGTCTGGTATGTGCCGCAGGCCATACGCACAAGCCTCTCGCTGCTCATTGCGCTCAATCCAAAGGACGAGTATCCCGACGCGCGCGCCATGCGCCGCCGCTTCATTCTGCACCTGGGCGGGACGAACACCGGCAAGACCTACGCCGGCTTCCAGCGGCTCATAAGCGCCGAAAGCGGCGTGTACCTCGCTCCGCTGCGCCTGCTCGCGCTCGAGGCGCAGGAGACGCTGCTGGACAGCGGCGTCAACTGTTCGCTGAGCACGGGCGAGGAGGAGGACATCCGCCGGGGCGACACGCATCTCGCCGCCACGGCGGAGAAGCTGCCGATGGACCGCCGCTGGGACGTCGCCGTCATAGACGAGTGCCAGATGATAAGCGACGCGCAGCGCGGCTACGCCTGGACGCGGGCCATCCTCGGCGTCCTCGCCCCGGAGGTGCACCTCTGCGCCGCGCCCGAGGCCAGGGGCATACTGATACGCCTCATAGAGAGCTGCGGCGACAGCTGGGAGATAGAGCTTCACGAGCGCACGACGCCCCTCGTCTGCATGGCGCACACGACGGACTACACCCGCGTCCGGCCCGGCGACGCGCTCATAACCTTTTCAAAGGTCGGGGTCCTGAGCGTGGCGGAGGACCTGCGCGCCGCGGGCAAGGAGCCCGCGATTATTTACGGCGCGCTGCCGTACTCCACCCGCCGCCGCCAGATGGAGGGCTTCCTCAACGGCGACATGGAGTATATCGTCTCCACGGACGCCATCGGCATGGGGCTCAACCTGCCCATAAGGCGCATCATCTTCATGGAGACGGAGAAGTTCGACGGGGTGGAGCGCCGCCCGCTCAAGCCCGAGGAGATAAAGCAGATAGCCGGGCGGGCCGGGCGCCGGGGCATGTACCCGCGCGGCTATGTCGGCGCGACGGAGAACCTGGCCTTTATCCGCGCCGGGCTCGAGGCCGCCGTGCCGCCCATACGCTATGCGGTGACCGGCTTCTCCGAGCTTGTTTTGCAGGTCGACTTCGACCTGCTGGAGGTCCTGACCGAGTGGAACAAGCTCCCCACGGTGGAGCCCTACCGGAAGCTGGACATCTCGCGCTACATCGCCGTCATCTCGAAGATACGCGAGATGGGCTTCACGCTCACGAAGGAGCAGGAGCTGCGCGCGGCGAACATACCCTTTGACGAGAACGAGGACGCCCTGCGGGAGCTCTTCTTCCGCTTCCTGGGCCGGTACATGGCCGGCTTGCCGCTTGAGCAGCCGTCGCTGGCCTCGCCGGAGCCCACGCTGCCGGAGCTCGAGCAGTATTACCGCAAGCTCGACTTGTATTTCTCCTTCGCCAAAGCCTTTGACTGCGAGATAGATTCCGACGCGCTCTACGAGACGCGCGAGAGCGTCGCCGACCAGATAAACGAAATCCTGCTCCACCGCCTGCGCAGCAACATCCGCTTCTGCGCCGCCTGCGGCAAACCCCTCCCCCTCCACTACCACAGCCGCCTCTGCAAAGACTGCTGGAGGAAGAGGGACGGCTGAAAATTCCCCGCCGTTCCGTCAGACGAAGCCCTCCGCCCGAGTCTTCGGCGCGCACGGCGGAAATCTGCCGCGCATTTGAGCCTGTTCGAGGCCGCCGGCCCTTTGGGCCGGCGGCCTCGGGCGCGTTTGCCGTTCGAAAGCCGCCTTTCCGGGCCGGAAAGACGAAGCCCTCTCGCCCCCCATCCCGCTTTCCCCGTGCGGGGTATGAATAAGCCCGTCCGGGGGAAAATATACTTTTGACATGAAGCTCACGGGGAAAAACATGAGGGTCCTGCTTGCGGCGGGGCTTTTCATCATACTCACGGCGGTGAAGCTGCTCTTTCCCGAGCAGACGGCGGGAGCGAGGGCGGCGCTGCGGGAGGCCGTCTCGCACGACGCGGACTACATGGCGGTTTTCCGCTCCCTCGGCGAGAGCCTGAGCGCGGACGAGGAGGTTGTCGCGGCGCTCATGCGCATGACGGGCCGCACGGTCGAGAGCCCGGATACGCCGGGCTTCGCCTTTCCCGAGGGCCCCGGCGGCGTGGCCGGGGCCGTCGCCGCGCTTGAGCCTCTGCCCGAATCGCCCACGCCGGAGCCCTCTCCGACGCCGGAACCCACGCCGGAACCCGTGCCCGAGGCCGTATCCGCCTTTTTGAAGCAGCAGGAGGCCTACTCCGCCTACGAGCTGCCCTCGAACGTCAGCTACGGCTATCCCCAGCTGCCCTTCGACTACGTCAGCCCCGTCGCGGGCATGACCAGCAGCGGCTTCGGCTATCGCATGCACCCGCTCAAAAACGAGGTGCTCTTCCACTACGGCACGGACTTCGCCGCCTGGACGGGCACGGAAATCCTCGCCTTCGCCTCCGGCACCGTGGGCATGGTCGGCTGGGACGCCGGCTTCGGAAACTACATCATCGTCCGGCACTCCGGCGGCTGGCGCACGCTCTACGCCCACTGCTCGGCGGTGTACGTCACCGGCGGCGACGCGGTCGAGGCCGGGCAGTGCATCGGCCTTGTCGGCGCGACGGGCAACGTCACCGGCCCGCACCTGCATCTCGAGCTCACCTGCGACGGTGTCTACTACAATCCGGAGTTCTACCTGTCATGAGAAACCGCGTCGATATAAGCGTCGGAGGCGTCCTGCTGCTCGCGGCGCTCAGCTTCTTCCTCCGTTTAGACGAGTTCGCCGCCCTCGCCTGCGCCGCCCTGGCGCACGAGGCCGGGCATCTCGCCGCCATATACCTCTGCGGCGGGCACGTGCTGCGGCTGCGCCTGGGCGCGTCGGGGCCGGTCATCGACCGCACGCCGAGCCCGGACCGCGCCGCGGAGCTCTTCTGCTGCCTCGCGGGGCCGGCGGGCGGGCTTCTCTTCGCGCTCGCGCTGGCGGAGGGCTGGCCGCTTGCGGCGGGGATGAGCCTCGCGCTGAGCGCCTTCAACGCCCTGCCCGCGCTCCCGCTCGACGGCGGACGGGCCCTCGCCGCCGCGCTCGGGGAGGGCGCCGCCGCGGCCTGCTCGCTTGTGACGGCCTCGCTCTGCCTGCTCGCGGGGCTTATCCTCGCCGCCGAGGGCTTCGGCCCGGCCCTGCCCCTGCCCGGCGCTGTGCTGCTCCTGATGCAGGCGCGCTTGTAATTGAGGGCGTTTTGGTATATACTTAACCTACTTTGCTGACAAAGAGGTGCGGATATGGACAAACGCCTCAGACGCATACTGCCCACGGTGCAAAAGCCGGCGCGGTACACCGGCGGGGAGTATAACGAGATTATAAAGGACAAGCGCTCCGTGAAGCTGCGCATGGCCTTCTGTTTCCCGGACACATACGAGATAGGCATGTCGAACCTCGGCATGAGGATACTCTACGGCTGCATCAACGCCGTGCCGGAGTTCTGGTGCGAGCGGGTTTTCGCGCCCTGGGGCGACATGGCCGAGGCCATGCGGCGGGAAAATATACCGCTCTACGCACTCGAGAGCGGCGATCCCCTGGGCGAATTCGACGTGCTCGGCTTCTCGCTGGGCTATGAGATGGCCTATCCCACGGTGCTCGACATGCTGGACATGGCCGGCCTCCCGCTCCGGAGCGAGGAGCGCAGGGAGCTCACCCCACTGGTCTTCGCGGGCGGCACCGGCATCTGCAACCCCGAGCCGATGGCGCCCTTCATGGACCTCATGGCCCTCGGCGAGGGCGAGGAACTGGACATTGAAATCCTCCGCCTCTTTCAGAAAGCCCGCGACGAGGGCTGGACGAAGCGGGCCTTCCTGCTCGAGGCCGCGAAGATACCCGGCGTCTACGTGCCGAGCCTCTACGAGCCCGTCTATAACGCCGACGGCACGCTCGCCGAGCTGAGGCCCCTGCCCGGCGCGCCGGAGCGGGTTACAAAGCGCATAGTTGAAGATTTGGACGGCGCATACTATCCGACCAACCCCATTGTTCCCAGCACGGAGATAGTCCACGACCGCGTCAACGTCGAGCTCTTCCGCGGCTGCGTGCGCGGCTGCCGCTTCTGCCAGGCTGGATACGCCTACCGGCCGATACGCGCGCGCTCGCCGCAAAAGCTCATCGAGCAGGGCATAGAGGCGATAAAAAACACCGGCTGTCAGGAGGCCACGCTCCTGAGCCTCTCGAGCAGCGACTACCGCGGGCTCGGCGAGGTCTGCGACGGGCTTTTAGAATACTGCGAGCCGCGCAGCGTCAGCCTCTCCCTGCCCAGCCTGAGGGCGGACAACTTCTCAATGGAGCTCATGAGCCGCCTGCAGAAGGTGAGGAGGGGAGGGCTCACCTTCGCGCCCGAGGCCGGCACGCAGCGCCTGCGCGACGTCATAAACAAGAACGTCACGGAGGAGGCGCTTCTCAACACCTGCCGCATCGCCTTCGAGGGCGGCTGGAACGGCATAAAGCTCTACTTCATGCTCGGCCTGCCCACGGAGACGGACGAGGACGTCGTCGGCATAGCTGAGCTGGCCGACAGAGTCCTGCACGCCTGGCGGCAATACTCGCCGCACAAGCAGCGCGGCGTGCGCATAACCGTCTCCACCAGCTGCTTCATACCCAAGCCGCACAGCCCCTTCCAGTGGGAGCCGCAGGTGACGATGGACGAGTACCGCCGCCGCGTGAACCTCCTGCGCGAGAGCATCCGCGCGCGGAACGTGCAGTACAACTGGCACGACGCGGACACGAGCTTCATAGAGGCCGCGCTCTCCCGCGGCGACCGCCGCGTGGGCGAGGTCATCGAGGCCGCGTTCCGCCGCGGCGCGAGGCTGGAGGCCTGGAGCGACTACTTTGACTTCAGGCGCTGGCTCGCCGCCTTCGCCGACTGCGGGCTCGATCCCGCCTTTTACGCGACGCGCGAGCGCGCGGAGGACGAGGTCCTGCCCTGGAGCCGCGTGAACATGGGCGTCAAAACCGAGCTGTTGCTCCGCGAGCGGCACAGGGCCTATGAGGCGCGGCTCAGTCCCGACTGCCGCGTACAGTGCTCGGCCTGCGGGGCCGCCGGACTGCTGCCGAAGGGGGTTCGCTGCGATGGATAAACTGCGTCTGCGCTTTGAAAAGACCGGCAAGGCCGCGTACATAAGCCACCTGGACCTGATGCACGTCATGCAGCGCGTCTTCCTGCGCGCGGGCGTCCCGCTCAAATACTCCGAGGGTTTCAACCCGCACGCCTTAATCTCGATATGCGTGCCCCTCTCCGTCGGCATGGAGAGCGTCTGCGAGCTCATGGACTTCCGCGTCACGCGCGAGCTCGATATCCGCGCCCTGCCCGCGGAGCTCAACGCCGTCTCGCCGGAGGGCGTGCGCTTCACGGAGTGCCGGGAGCCGGAGCGCAAGGCCGCCGGGATAAAGTGGCTGCGCTGCGAGGGCGTCTATGAATACGACTCCGGCGCGCCGGATATAGGGGCGCTCGAGGAGTTTTACCGGCGCGAAAGCCTCCCCGTGAAGCGCCGCACGAAGCGCGGCGAGGGCGTGCTCGAGCTCGCCGGGAACGCGAGGGATTTCGCCTTCGAGCCGGCCGAGGGCGGCGTAAGGCTTCGCTGCACCGTCTCCGTCGCCGAGCCCACGGTGAATCCCGAGCTGCTTGTGAGGGCGCTCGAACAGCTTGAGCCCGGGCTCGCGCCCGACTTCGCCGGCTGGAGGCGTTTGGAGTTTTATGACGCCGATATGGCGGTCTTCCGCTGAAAGGAGGGGGATAAGCATGGCTTTAAACAAAAGCGCGGTGACCGTCCGCTTCCTGGGCGGTTCCGGCGCGGGGCAGTCCGGGCTGCTCGACCGGCTCGCGTACATTGCGGCGCGGGGCGGCGTCGGCGGCGCCGTGCCCGGCGGCTGCGTCTTTCGCATGAAGGGCCTGGAGCTGCGCCTGCTCGAGACGCATTTTGACGACTTCAAGCGCGGCGAGGCCCCGCAGGCCGACCTCTGGTTCCTCGTCGTCGGCCTGGACGAGGGCCCCTTCGAGCTCTATGAAGAGCTGCCCGCCCTGGGCCTCGAGCGCGTCGAGGGCGTGTTCCTCAACAAGTGCGACATCATCGACGAGGACGAGCTCATCGACCTCGTCAGGCTTGACACGCGCAGCGTCCTCGAGGAAAACGGCCTCCTCAGCCCGGACACCGTCTTCATCACCGGCTCCGTAGCCTTCGCCGCGCAAGTCCAACGCCGCGCCGGCATAGAAGCCCTCGAACAGCTCCTGAAAGCGATCGTGGCGAGGATGTGAGGGGGAGGGCGTGGGCCGAAAACACCCACGGGAAGCATAGCTTGATGAACAAAAAAACAGCGCCCGCTTCCAACCGGAGGCGGGCGTTTTGCGTTTGCGAAGCAGGGAAGCTCAGGCTTCGGCGGAGTACATGACGGAGTACGCGGCGTTGGCTTCAAAGAAGTCGTGCACCATAACAATCTGCGGCTGCTTTACCATGCGCGCAAGCGTCCGCGCCTCCTGAAGGAAGCGGCGCAAGCCCTTCTCATACTCCTGCTGCGCCGGCCCGATGCGCACCGAGACGTCC
>DVJK01000208.1 GCA_018716795.1 Candidatus Scatomorpha merdipullorum
CTCATGGGCGAGCGCAGCCCGATAAACGACACGGACGCGCGCGGCACCCTCGTGGGCATGACGATGGACACCACCCGCGCGGACATAACCCAGGCCGTGCTCGAGGGCGTCGCCTTCGCGATACGCGACTCGCTCGAGGTCGCGCGCAGCCTGGGCCTCGACATCAGGCGCTCCATGCTCTGCGGCGGCGGCGCGAAGAGTCCGCTCTGGCGCAAGATAATGGCCAACGTGCTCAACATCGAGCTCGACCTGCCCGTCACCGAGCAGGGCCCCGGCATGGGCGGCGCGATGCTCGCCATGGTGGCCTGCGGCGCGTACCCGAGCGTGCGCGAGGTCTGCGACAGGCTCGTCAAGGTCAGCGAGACCGTCAAACCCGAGCCGGAGCTCGCCGCCAAGTATGAGAGGCGCTATCAGGCCTTCCGGCAGATTTATCCCGCCCTCAAGGGCGTCTTCCCGGCGCTGAGCTGACATATGCAGGGCAAAAAGGTCTACCACTACGAGAAAAAGAACCGCGCGCAGGTGCGCGCCGCGCTCTACGTCATTGTCGCGGCGTACATCGGCTATCTCGGCTATAAGACGACGCCGCTCGCCGGCGAGCCCGACGGGCTCGGCGCGGCGGCGGCCTGGATACTCGGCGCCGTCCTCGTCCTCGCCGCCGCCGGCGTCCTGGTCTACACCTGGCTGCGCTATAAGCGCGAGCTGGCCGCCGCCGAGTATACGGCCGAGGAGTACGCCGAGCTCGAGCGCAAGCGGGAGGAGGGCGAGGATTGAAGCAGATAAGCTGGCCGGAGCTCGCCGTCCGCGCGGCCGAGCTGCTCATAGGCCTCGCCATAGCGCACCTGGGCGTGACGCTCTTTTTGCTGAGCGACTTGGGGAGCGATCCCTTCAACGTCCTGATACAGGGCCTGCACCGGGCGATACCCTGGCCGGGCTTCATGGACACGCACGGCAGGGTGCATCTGCTCGTCTCGCTCGTTATCATGCTGGTGCTGCTCGTCGCGGCCAAGGGCTTCGTCAAGATTGGCACGGTCATCTGCATGGCCCTCGGCGGGCCGATAATCGACCTGTGGGAGCTCCTGCTCAACCCCATGCTGGGTGCGCTTGGCCTGCCCGGGCGGATAGCGCTGCTGGTCGCCGGCTGCGTCATCCTGGCCTTTGGCATGACCGTCGTCATAAGCTCGGACCTCGGCGCAGGGCCGAACGACCTCGTCGCCGTGTCGATAAGCGAGCTCGCGAAGAAGCCCTTCGGCATCGTGCGCGTCTGCGTGGACGTGGCCTTCGCCCTCACGGGCTGGCTGCTCGGCGGCGTGCTCGGCGCGGGCACAATTGTCTGCGCCTTCCTCGTCGGCCCCACGGCCCAGCTCTGCTTCCCCTTGAGCCGGAGGCTCTGCGCATGGGGCCTCAAACCCGTGCTTGAAAAGCGGGATTAAAGTGATATAATGACTCTGGCCGAAGGGGCCGCGGCCCCTTCGCGCCCGCGCCCTCCGCGGATGGCGGAGGGGAATATGAGGTGATTACCATGAAAATAGAATCCGTATTCGACGCCGCCTTCGCGCCCTACGGCAAGGTGCTCCCCGGCTATGACACGGCGGAGCTGGTCGCGGCGCTCGAGAAGTACACCCCGCTGCCCGAGGGCACGGAGTACGTCGCCTCCCAGCCGGAGCTGGAGGCCCTGCCCATAGCGGCGCAGCTCGCCGCCAACGCCTACGGCGGCATGCCCATAGAGCTCGGCTGGTGCAACGGGCACAACACGAAGCTCAACTGCCTCGAGTATCACCGCGACAGCGAGCTCAACTGCGGCAGCAGCGACTTCATCCTCCTCGTCGCCCGCGCCGACGACGTCGTCGGCGGCGTGCTGGACACCGATAAGGTCCGCGCCTTCCGCTGCCCGCGCGGCGTCATGCTCGAGGTCTACGCCACCACGCTGCACTACGCGCCCTGCTCCGCCGTCAAGGGCGAGGGCTTTCGCGTCATGATAGCCCTGCCCCGCGGCACGAACGGCCCCAAGCCGGAGATAACGCCCCTCAACGACGAGGACAGGCGGCTCTGGGCCTGCAACAAGTGGCTGCTCGCCCATGCGGAGAGCGCCGAGGCCGCGCAGGGCGCCGCCGTCGCGCTCAAGGGCGTGAACGTCGACATCGCCGCGGACATCTGAACCCCTTCCCACAGAGCAAAAACCCTTTAAATAAAATCTGAAACTGAGGTGTATCAAAATGCTCACCAACATCCCCAACGTTAAGCTCGGCATAATCGCCGTCAGCCGCGACTGCTTCATCATCTCCCTGTCGGAGCGCCGCCGCGCCGCCGTCGTTGAGGCCTGTTCCAAGCGCGGCCTCGACATATACGAGTGCAAGACCACCGTCGAGAACGAGCTCGACATGCTCAAGGCCGTCGACGAGGTCAAGGCCGCCGGCTGCAACGCCCTGGTCGTCTTCCTCGGCAATTTCGGCCCCGAGACCCCGGAGACCCTCATCGCCAAGAACTTCGACGGCCCGGTCATGTACGCCGCCGCCGCCGAGGAGAC
>DVJK01000209.1 GCA_018716795.1 Candidatus Scatomorpha merdipullorum
GCCGCCGTCGGTCGACGGACGGCGTCGGTTCCACGCGCCACCCCGCCTCCACGCCCGCCCGGCGTGGGATGACGGGTAACGTCGGTGCGCCGCACCCACCTTGCACCAACCCCTCAGTCACGGCGCTGCGCGCCGCGACAGCTCCCCTTTCAAGGGAGCCGAGGGGTGGGAGGAGGTTTGCGGTGTTTACGCGACTATTTACCACGATGCTGATACCTACGTTTATCACCCGCCCGTAAGGGGCGGCGTCCCCGACGCCCCGCGTTCGCGTGACTGCCGGGGTGGGGTGGTTGCGGGCGTTCGGCGTGACCGATTTTACCCGCGTTTCCTACGGTGCGCACGGTAACGTCCACCGCCCAACGTATTCGATTCCGCGGGCACCGCCCGCGCACCATTTGTGCGGCGGGGCGCACTGAGTTAAATGCGTCCGTCATCCGGCGGAAGGGGCGGCGAGGCCGCCGCCCTTCCCCGGCTCTTGAACATCGCTTGCTTTTGCGTTATAATCTGGCCTGGATTCTACCTAACCTGCATCGAGAGGATTTGTATGGTACAGTTTCACCGAGTTACTATTGCGGACAAGCCCTTTGTCGACGGCTTCGTGCGCTCGGAGGATTCCCGCAGCGCGGACTTCAACTTCGGCAACATCTATCTCTGGGATCCCGCCTACTTCCAGGAGCTCTCCTCCGTGGATGGGCGGCTTCTGACGCGGCTCAAGTATGAGGACCTGCCATTTTTCGCTTTCCCCATCGGCAGCGGCGACGTGAAGCCCGCCGTCGAGGCCATGGAGGAATACGCCGCGCGTGCCGGCATACAGCTGCGTCTGCGCGGCGTTACGGACGAGCACCGCGAGCTGCTCGAGGCCGCGTACCCGGGCCGCTTCGAGTTTGAGGAGGACCGCGACTGCTTCGACTATATCTACCTCGCCGAAAAGCTCGCCTCCTTCTCCGGCAAGAAGCTCCACGGCAAGCGCAACTTCTGCAACCGCTTCGAAAAGGAGCACAGCTGGGAATTCCGCCGGCTCACGCGCGAGCTCTTTCCCACCTGCATGGAGATGCTAGGCTTCTGGCAGCGCGAGTTTGACGAGCCGCCCGACGGCCTTGAGGAGGAGCACGGCGCGATAATCCGCGCGCTCATGCGCTGGGAGGCCCTCGGGCTCGAGGGCGGCGTGCTCTTCGCGGACGGCATGTGCGTGGGCTTCACCGTGGGCGAGAAGATAAGCTCCGACACCTTCGACGTCCACTTTGAGAAGGCCTACGCCTCCGTTCCCGGGGCCTATCCCATGGTCTGCCGCGAGTTTTCAAAGCAGATTCTCGCAGACCACCCCGAGATAGTCTACCTCAACCGCGAGGACGACATGGGCCATGAAAACCTCCGCTCGGCCAAGCTCGAGTATCGCCCCGAGTTTTTGCTGCGCAAGTATACGGCGAGGGTGAAGTGCGATGCATGAGCTGAAAATTGCCGTCCCGGCGGACTTTCCCGCCCTCTCGCGGCTCTGGGAGGCCGTCTTCGGCGACGGCGCGGAGTTCACGGCGGAGTTTTTCGCGCGGCTCTGGACTCCCGGCTGCTGCCGCGCCGCCTTTGAAAACGGCGAGGCTGCCGCGATGGGCTTCTGCCTGCGCGGTCCGAGGGCGGCGGGCCGCGGCTGCGGCTATATCTACGCGATGGCGACGCGGCCGGAATACCGCGGCCGAGGCCTCGCGGCCGGGATAGGCCGCGCGCTCATGGCCGGCGCCTTTGCGGACGGAGTTGACATAATATCCACGCTCCCCGCCGGGGAAAGCCTCAACGCCTGGTACGAAAGCCGCCTGGGCATGGAGCCCTGCTTCAAAAAGGGCGGCGAGGGCGTCGTCTTCCCGCAAAGCTGGCTGGACTTCTCGCGCTTCTGCGGCGAGCACGACCCGGACACGCCGCAGACGCTTCTCGCCGCGGCGAGGCCGGGCGTGGATTTAAGCGCCGTCCGCGGCCTCGGCTGGGAGTGTACCTTCGACTGAAAAATTGCCGCCTCGGGCGGCGATTTTTTTGACCTTTTTCCCTTCCCCGGCGTTATATATACGAGGAGGTGACAGGATGGACGGAGATTCCCGCCGGGCGAAGGCGGCGGAGCTTGTGGAGAAATACGGCTCCGCGCTCTTTCGCCTCTGCCTCGTCATGCTGCGGAACGCGCCCGACGCCGAGGACGCCGTGCAGGAGGCGCTGCTGCGCTATATCGAGCGCGCGCCGGAATTTGAGAACGCCGCCGCCGAGCGCGCCTGGCTCTTCGCCGTCGCCGCAAACCGCTGCCGCGACAGCCTGCGCGCGGCCCGGAGGCATCCGCAGCTCACGCTCGACGAGCTGGCCGGGCTGGGCGCGGAGGAGTCGGACCTGGGGCTTCTGGACGCGCTCATGAAGCTGCCGGAGAAGTACCGCCTCGCGCTTACGCTGCACTATGTCGAGGGCTATTCCGCCGGCGAGATAGCGTCCATGACCGGGCGCACGCCCTCCTGCGTCAAAATGCGGCTCAAAAAGGGCCGCGAGCTGCTGGGAAAGGAGATTTTCGATGGAGAATAAGCTCAAGCGCGCCGTGGAAGGCATAGAGCTGCCCGAGGACGCCGCCGCGAGGATAAGGGCCGGGCTCTCGTCCGCTCCCGCCGGAAAGCCGCGCCGCCGCCTCCGCGGCAGGACGGTAATCATCGCCGCAGCCGCCGCGGCGCTGCTCATAGTCGGCGCGGGCGCGGCGTATGTGCAAGTTTTCCGCAACAGTGAGATTGTCGGCGGCGTGGAGGACATACCCGAGCCGACGTTCAGGAACAGCGGGATTTTGGAGGATTTAGGCCCGGAGATAGCCGTCTCTTATTCAAGACCGAGCGCGGATTTCGGCACGCCCCGGACGCTTGACGAGGGCGCGGAGTCGATACGGAAGCTGTACGCGAGCTTTGGGACGGACGAGCGGCTCGGCGGCAGCATTCTGCCCGGCATGCACTGGACGCACAGCGAGGTGGTGTGCGGCAGCGAAGACGTGCTCGTGCGCGACGTATACGGCGAGGACGGATACGTAAAGCGCGACTACTTCCCCGAGGATCCGGCGCTCGTCGCCGGCGAGTTCCCCTTTGTATGCGTGGATTACGACGCCCTGGGCCGGATCGCAAGCCCCGCGCCGGAGTCATGCTACGGCGGCGTTATTAAAGACAGGCGCGGCAGGCTCTGCGAGTCGTTCATAAACTGCTTTTATGAGGCCGGCACGGAAGGCGAGTGGTTCAGCCTCGACTTCACCCACCTTGCCGAGAGAGAGTGGAGCGGCAGCAACTATATCTTCGAGGGCGACTGGGACGAGGCTTACGTGTACAAGAACGCGAACGGCCTGGAGTTCGTCATAACCGCGCTGGACAGCCGCGCGGACGCCGAGTGCACGACGGCTCACACGAGTATAACGATTACGTCATATTTTATGTCAACCGCAGAGCTCGAGGCAGTGCTCGACTGCGTAAGCCTGCCGGAGGGATAAACGGGCCGTAACGCGTAAAACAGCTTGCCGGATTTTTCCGGCAAGCTGTTTTTTTCAGCGCGCATCAACGGGCGGCGGACGACACGGGTTTGTTGCTTACACATTCCAACTACGCCGTAGGGGGAGGGCTTCCACGCCCGCCCGGCCGTGGATGAAGGACAACGTCGGATCGCCCGCCTCAAAAATGGTGCGCGGGCTGTGCCCGCGAAATCGCATACGTTGGACGGTGGGTGCGAGGCAGGCGCACCGTAGGAAACGCAGTTGCTATCGGTCAGGCCGGACGGCTGCGTCTAACGCGGCCCGGCAATCCGGCGACCGCGGGGCGTCGATGACGCCGCCCCCTACGGGCGGGAGGAAAACCACAGTATCAGCATCGCGGTAAACAGATGCGCAAGGCCAACCGCCTCTGCCCACCCCTCGACTCCCCTGAAAGGGGAGCCGAGGGTGGGTGCGGCGCGGAGTGGTTGCGTATAACCGCCGTCGTCCGGCGCCCCACGCTGCCAGCAACCCCTCAGTCACGCCGCTTTTCGCGGCTTGTTTTCGCGTAAAAAGAGCTCCCTCTTGCGAGGGAGCTTTGCGCTGGGGATATACTAAAGGAGGATGAGAAGCAAAATTGCGGCGAGGGCTGCGGCGGTGGCCAGGACGGCGAGAAGGGCGAGGCGCTTTTTCCGCCGCGGAGGGGGAGAGGGGCGGGCTTCGCCGGCGGCGTCGAGGGCTTCGCGCAGGAGCTCCGCCTCGCTGACGGCGCTGCCGTCGCGGACGATGAAGATGACCTGCTCGAAGGGTCCGTCGCCGCTCTGCGGCACTATCAGGACGCGGCGGGCCGTGCCGCGGAGGACGCCGCGGCGCTCAGTGCGCGGCGCGCTCATGCGCGCTCGTCCACGCGCAGAGCGAGGACGGTCATGTCGTCGCCGCCTCCGCCCTCCTCGAGGGAGCGGCGCAGGACGCCGCGGGCGAAGGTCTTCATGTCCTCGCCGCCGTACTGCTCGAGCTGCCGCCTCAGCCAGGCGTCCTCCCGGCCCTGAATGACGCCGTCGGAGACGATGAGCGCCACGCTGCCGGGCTTGAATTGCAGATGTACGCTGTCGGGTTTTTCCCCGCCCGGCTCCATGAGGCCCGCGGCGAGGCTGCCGCAGTCAATCCGCCTCACGCCCGCGGCGGAGCGGATATAGCTCGGCGCGGCGCCGTATTTATAGAAGTCCGCCTCGCCCGTGAAGAGGTCGACGCGCAGGAGGTCCACCGTGGCGAAGCCCAGCCCGTCGCCGCCGCGCAGCAGGAGGACGGAGTTCAAAATCTTCATCGCCGCGCCGGGCTCGACGCCGGAGCGCAGGAAGCGCTCAAGTATCGCGACGGCGCGCGAGCTCTCGTTAGCGGCCTCCTCGCCCGCGCCCATGCCGTCGGAGAGAATCACGCAGAGCGCCCCGGCGTCGGTCTTGAAATACGTGCCGCGATCGCCGCTGACGCGCTCGCCCGATTTCTTGAGCGCCGCGATGCCCACCGAAGCGCAGAGCGGTTCGGCCTCGAGCAGGGTCAGCCGCCCCTCGACGCCTGTCGCGGGCGTGCAGAGCCTGACACCCAGGACGGCGGAGAGCCGGTCGAGCCAGGCGGGATCCTTCTTAAGCCGGGCGAGCGAGCCGGATTCGAGCACCGCGCGAAGCCGCCCGCTCGAGTCGCGGAAGACCGCCGCGTCGGCCTCTATGTCCTGCGCGTGCAGATAGCGCAGCAGCCGCCGCTCGGCGAGCGGGTCGGCCCCGTTGACGCTGCCGAGCTCCTGCGAGACGCCGGAGAGGATGCCCGCGAAGTCCTCGTACTGCGCCAGCGCGGCGGCGCGGCCCTCGCGCAGCTGCTCGCGATACTCGCGGCGGTAGAGCGCGGCGCGCAGCTCGCCGTTGACGGCCGCCACAAAGGCGTTCAGATTGCCGCAGCGCCCCTTGAACCACTCTGGCAGGTCTCCGGCCTCGAGCCGGCCGCGGGCCGTCATGGCCGCCGTGGCGCCGTTGAGGGCGTCCAGCGTCTCCATATAGCCGCTCACCCAGCACTCGCCGCGCTTGGCGCATTTGACGCAGGCCGCGCCCGCCGCGCGGTCGAAGACGCGGGCGACGTCGTTGTCGTTGACGCACTCCCCGGCGCTCCGGGCCGCGTCGCAGACCTCGAGATAGGCGCGGGCTATGCCCTCGACGCGGCGGGAGACATACTTGCGCAGGCCGCTTTCGCCCACGCCGGGCGAGAGGGGCTGCACCAGCGCGCCGAGCCGCGCGAGCAGGCCCTGCGGAAGCAGCAGGAAGATGACGCTCGCGGCGAAAGCCTCGAAGAGCGGCGGCCAGTTCTCGCTCGAAGCGCCCGCGCAGCAGACCGCGAGGGCGTCCGCCGAGACGAAGGCCGCGAGGAAGGCCAGCCGCCCGCAGCGGGAGAACACCCCGGCGCAGAGCGCCGCGAAGGCCCAGCACATGGTGTAAAGCCCGCCGGTGAGGGCCGAGGCGTCCATCGCGATGCCGAAGGCGGTGCCCGCCGCCGCGCCGGGGAAGGCCCCGCCCTTGAGCGCGGCGGTCATAACCGGCAGCAGCGCCAGGACGCGCCCGAGCCCCACGGCGCCCATGAGCTCCACGCGTGAAAGGCTCATGAGCGAACAGGCGGCGAGTATCACGGCGGAGACGCTGCGGCGCCGCTCCATGAGCTCCGTGGCGGCGGGCCTCTCGCTTATCGCCTCGCGGAAGAAATACGTCCCGCCGGCGCAGAGCGCCGCCTCCGCCGCCGCGCCGGGCAGGGCGTCCGCAAACGCCTCGCCCGAGGCCGCGCAGCCCAGCGCGCCCGTCGCCGCCGTCACCAGCGCCGCCAGGAGAGGGGAGACCCAGGGCGCGCGCGCCCAGCGGGCGTCCTGGAAGATGAAGAGCAGCGTGAATACGAAGACGCAGGCCGCCGCGTAGCGGATGCCCCACTCCAGCGGGCCCGTCACCAGATAGCCCAGGCAGGCCCCGGCCAGCGCCGCGGCCCTCGTGAGCCCCGGCGGCGAGGCGGCCGAGGCCGCGACCCCGAAGGGCGCGAGGCCGGAGCCTATCTGCCCCGCCGAGAGCAGGAAAGCGCCCAGAAAATGCGCACCCGCAAGTCCCAGCGCGCCCGCCTCCGCGCGCTGCGAGGCGCGCCCGCTCAAAGTTTCCTTGACCGACATAGAAGTACCCTCCGTCTTTTCCCGGCGAAGCGCCGAAAGAGTTTACATAAATTATAGATACATCACTTATGAAAACCCTGTCGCTCGGCGCTGTTGTTTCCTATATCTTTACGGGGAAAACCGCCCCATTCAGAAAAAGCCTCCGGAAACGCCTGGGCGGAGGCCCGGAATGTCAACAACCGGTTGAAAACGGACGCGGGCGCGCCGCGACGCCGCCCGCCGCCGCGGCGGCGTTTTTTACGCGCCGGACGCCCGCCCCGGACGCCGGGCATTTCCGGACAGACGTTTACACATTGTTAATATAATGAAGCGCGAAAGTGTGCTACAATAGCCGGTATGAGAGCTATACGGAAGAAAAAGGTCATAGAGGAGGACTACCGCAGCCCGATCGAGGTCTTTGAGGCCCGGCCGGAGCAGGGGCTGAGCACCCGTCAGGCGGAGGAGAGGGCGATGGCCGGCTGGGATAACCGGCCGATTGAGCCTCCCGGCAAGACCGTGGGGCAGATTATCCGCTCGAACATCTTCACCTACTTCAACATGCTGTTCTTTCTCCTCGCCGTCTGCGTCATCGTTGTCGGCCGCTGGCAGGAGGCGATGTTCCTCGGCGTCGTCTTCGCCAACATCGTCATCGGCATCGTCCAGGAGCTGCGCAGCAAGGCCACGCTCGACAAGCTCACGCTTTTGACCGAGCCGCGCGGCACGGTGGTGCGCGACGGGCGGGAGCGGACGATTGAGACGCGGCTCATGGTGCGCGACGACGTCGTCGTCTTCTCGGCCGGCAGCCAGATTTTTGCCGACGCGGTCGTCGTCTCGGGCGAGTGCTCGGTGAACGAGGCGCTCATAACCGGCGAGGCGGACGAGATAAAAAAGACGCCCGGAGCGGAGCTGCTTTCGGGCTCCTTCGTCGTCTCCGGCGTCTGCCGCGCGCGGCTCACCAAGGTCGGCGCGGACAGCTATGCAAACCGCCTCACGCTCGAGGCCAAGGCCGGGCAGGGCCCCAAGCAGGGCGAGATGATGCGCTCGCTGACGCGCCTGGTGCAGATAATCGGCATAATCATCATCCCGCTCGGCGTGCTGATGGCGATAAAGGAGATAGCCTGGCTGGGCCGGAGCATACCCGACGGCATCGTCGCCACGGTGGCGAGCCTCGTCGGCATGATACCGGAGGGCCTCTACCTGCTCACCAGCCTGGCCCTCGTCGCGGGCGTCGTGCGCCTCGCGCAGAAGAAGACCCTCGTCCACGACATGGGCTGCATAGAGACGCTCGCGCGCGTGGACGTCCTCTGCGTGGACAAGACCGGCACCGTGACGGAGAACAAGATGACCGTCGAGGACGTCGTCGAGCTCTGCCCCGACCGGTATATTGAGAGCGACATACGCCTTATCATGGCCGACTACGTCGCCGCCATGAGCGCGGATAACGACACCATGGCCGCCCTGCGCCGTTATTTCACCGGCGAGGTGAAGCAGAAGGCCGAGAAGGCCCTGCCCTTCACGAGCGCGAAGAAATACGGCGGCGTCAGCTTCCACGAGGACGAGACCTACCTGCTCGGCGCGCCGGACGTGCTCCTCGGCGAGCGCTATTCCGACTATGCCGAAACCATAGATTACTACTCCGCCAAGGGCTGCCGCGTGCTGCTGCTCGCGCTCTACGACGGCTCGCTGGACGACGAATACCCGGCGGCGGAGCTCATGCCCCTCGCGCTCATACTGCTCGCGAACAAGATACGCGCCGAGGCGCCCGAGACCTTCAAATACTTCGCCGAGCAGGGCGTCGCCGTCAAGGTGATATCCGGCGACAACGCCATGGCCGTCAGCGAGGTCGCAAAGCGCGCCGGAATCGCGGGCGCGGAGAAGTACGTCGACGCGCGCACGCTCAAGACCGACGAGGACATAGCCGAGGCGATAGAGAGCTGCAACGTCTTCGGCCGCGTGACGCCGGACCAGAAGCGCAAATTCGTCCGCGCGCTGAAAGCCCACGGGCACACCGTCGCCATGACCGGCGACGGCGTCAACGACGTGCTCGCGCTCAAGGAGGCGGACTGCTCAGTCGCGATGGCCTCCGGCTCCGACGCCGCCAGCCAGGTGAGCCACATCGTGCTGCTGGAGAACAACTTCGCCACCATGCCCAGCGTCGTCGCCGAGGGCCGCCGCGTCATAAACAACATAGAGCGCTCTGCGGCGCTCTACCTCACGAAGAACATATTCAGCCTCACCTTCGCGCTCGTCTCGCTCATATTCACGCTGCCCTTCCCGGTCACCAGCGCGCAGATGAGCCTCATATCCACCGTGACGATAGGCATCCCGAGCTTCGTGCTCGCGATGGAGCCGAACAAGAACCGCATAAAGGGCCGCTTCCTGCCCAACGTCATATACCACGCCTTCCCCGGCGGCCTGACGGACTTCCTGCTCATACTCGGCGTCGTGCTCTTCTGCACGGTCTTCGAGATAGGCGAGGGCATGATGGGCACGGTCTGCACAATGGTCATGAGCATCGTCGGCCTGCTCATCGTCCACCGCATGTGCGTGCCGTATAACCTGCTGCACAAGGCGCTTATGGCGGTGCTGATTGTCTCCTTCGCCGTCTGCATCATCTTCGTGCCCGGGCTCTTCTCGCTCACGAACGTGGACCTCGGCGGCACGCTGGTGCTCATAGTCTTCGTCCTGCTCGCCTGGCCCGCGCTCAAGGCCGTCACAACGGCGGAGGAGCGCATCG
>DVJK01000210.1 GCA_018716795.1 Candidatus Scatomorpha merdipullorum
AGAGAATTAACACCAACCATGACAAGAGAGGAAGTCCTTTCATTTTTAGGTGATACGCAAGATATTGGTTCTGGTATTTATGTATATGTTTATGAAGTAGACGGAGAATATTTGTTACGGATTCCATTTGCAAGTGATAATGCTCAGTTAGGTGTTGCAGGCGAAGATTTATTAAAGTCATTGACCCCTATTTCTGAGGATATAGATTCTAATGAAACCGTTGAATTTAATGGATAGCTATTCAACAAATCTGACTTGACCGAAGAAACGCTTGAATGGCTTGAATGGTACAATTCTTTATCGCCTGAGGAACAACTTGCCGTTAGTTCAATCCCTGCCGACCTATATACCGATGACGGTGCGGGAACGCTTGATTCAGACGCAGAAGAATAACTTTGTTTAACACCCAAAGGGCAGCCGAGAAAATCGACTGCCCTTTTTCTATGCTTATTAGCAGAACCAGCCATGACGAAACCGAGGGAGAAAACCCGCGAGGAAGTGACCGCCGGGTTTGAGGACGGGAAGAAGAAAATCCGGCAGCGTAAGATATTTTAAAGCTGTCGGATTTCCGGCAAATTGACGGAAATTTCAATTTCTCTTGAAATCACTGCTTGCCTTAAAAAGCGCGGCCTAAAGCCGCGCCGGGCGATGGGTGAGGCGGCTGCGGTAGACAATCAGGAGGACTACGGCGGCGACGGCGGCGGCGCCCACGGTGTCTATGAAGGCGTGCTGCTTGACAAGCACGGTGCTGGCCATGCAGAGGACGCAGAGGATTGTTATGACCGCGCGCATCCAGGGCTTGAACAGCTTCGAATCGAAGCAGCAGGCGATGTCGCCCAGGCAGCCGAGGACGTGCATGCTCGGGAAGACGTTCGTCGGCGTGTCGGCGGCCCAGATGATGCTCATTATCCAGGTGCCGAGGCCGTCTATCTCCACGTTTTCCGGCCGCAGGTGCTGGCCGTTCGGCACGAGCACGTCGAAGACAAGCGTGCCGGAGAGGGTTATCATGAGGTAGACCATCCAGCGCTTGAAGGCCGCGCCGTCCTTTATCAGCGTGGGGATGCCCACGGCGGCGAAGAGCGGATACCAGATTATGTAGAACACTGCGAAGCCGGGCACGAAGGGTATGTGCTCGTCTATGGGCAGGTCGGTGACCCAATAGCCCTCGGTGGGCGTGTTCTGCTCTATGATGAAGAAGGCCAGCACGTATACGGGGAAGTACAGCACCAGCCAGGCATATTTGTGCGTCGCGACAAAGCCGCGGACGATGGCAAAGGCTTTGCGAATAATAGGTCTCACTCCTTGTGAGGGGCTGCGGAGTATGATAAAATGGACTTATCAACTCAGCTTCAACGGTGATGGAAATGGGCAATATCAAACGAGGCCGCTACGCGCCCAGCCCGAGCGGGCGGCTGCATCTGGGCAACGTCTGCTCCAGCCTCCTGGCCTGGCTGGACGCGCGGCATACCGGCTGCGAGCTTATCTTCCGGCTGGAGGACCTCGATCCCGAGCGCAGCTATATGGACTATGCGCGGCTCATGGCGGAGGACCTGCGCTGGCTCGGCCTCGACTGGGATGCGGGCTGGCCCGAGGACGAGGGCTTCGCCCAGGGCGAGAGGGGCGAATACTACGCCGCGGCCTTTGCGGAGCTCGAGCGCCGCGGGCTCATATACCGCTGCTGGTGCTCCCGGGCGGAGCGGCTGGCCTCCCGCGCGCCGCATCCGGGCGAGGAGCATCCCGGCGGCTGCGCCTGCCGCTTCCTCAAGGGCGAGGCGCTTTCGGAGCGCGAGCGTGGGAAGCGCCCTCCGGCCTTCAAATGCGCCGCGCCGGACAGGGATATGGTCATTATAGACGAGCATTTCGGCGAATACAGCCAAAATCCCGCACGCGAGGGCGGGGATTTTATCGTGCGCCGCTCGGACGGCGTCTGGGCCTATCAGCTGGCGGTCAGCGTGGACGACATGCTCATGGGCGTGAGCCGCGTCGTGCGCGCGGCGGATTTGCTCTCGAGCGCACCGAAGCAGAGCTGGCTCATAGAGACGCTCGGCGGCACGCCGCCGGCCTACGCCCACGCGCCGCTCCTGACCGCGCCGGACGGGCGCAAGCTCTCAAAGCGCGACGGCGACCTCAACATGGCCGAGCTACGCAGGCTCTACACGCCCGAGCAGCTTATAGGCCGCCTGGCCTATCTCTGCGGCCTCACAGACCGGCCGGAGCCCGTCCGCGCCGCCGAGCTCGTCGAGGCCTTCGACTGGGCAAAGGTGCCCCTCGGGCCCATAGACATCAGCGGCGTGTTTTGAAAGCGCGCGGACGCGATACGGCGGTAATGGTGCGCGGGCTGTGCCCTTATGTTGTATGCCGCAACGTGAAATATACAAACCGCCCGTAAGGGGCGGCGTCCCCGACGCCCCGCCTTCGGTCGAAGGACGACGCCGGTTCTACGCTGATACCTTCCTCCCCACACACCGTAGGGGCTTATCTTCCACGCCCGCCCGGCCTCGGTCTACGGACAACGTCGGACGCCCGTGTGAAATGGTGCGCGGGCTGTGCCCGCGGGATATGATACGCTGGGCGGTGGACGGAGGCGGGCGCGCCGTGGGGAACGTGGGTGCGGTTGGTCATGCCGAACGGCTGCGTCTAACGCGGCCCGGCGGTCACGCGAACGCGGGGCGTTGAGGACGCCGCCCCTTACGGGCGTCAGCTAAACGTAGGTATCAGCATCGTGGTAAACAGATGCGCCATCGCCGCAAACCTCCGCCCACCCCTTGGCTCCCCTGAAAGGGGAGCTGTCGCGGCGCTTTGCGCCGTGACTGAGGGGTTGGTACCAGCGTGGGTGCAATGCAATAACGTTGCCCGTCAACCCCATCCCACCGTAGGGGCGGGCTTCCACGCCCGCCCGGCGTGGGA
>DVJK01000211.1 GCA_018716795.1 Candidatus Scatomorpha merdipullorum
GACGCACAGCGCGAGCAGTATCAGTATGACGAGGCCGAAGGCCACGATGCGCGAGGTCTGGATCTTGCTTCCCATAGTTTTCCTTTCTCTGCTTGGGACGGTGCGGAGGGCTTGCGGCCGGGGCCTCAGGCCCTCCTTGCGCGCCGGGCTATGGCCCGGCAGGGGAAATAGAGCGCGGCCGCCATCGGCAGGCTCCAGAGTATCTGTATTAGCGCGGGCAGGAGCATGGCGCCCAGCGCCCCGCCGAGGAAGACGGGCCCGAGCATCTGCGCCGCGGCCGTGACCGCGAAGGCACCCAGGCACATGGCGAGGTAGGCGAAAAGGCTCGCGTTCACATACCAGCGCGTGAGCACGCCCGCGAAGAAGCCCAGCACCGGGAAGAGCAGCACGAAGAGCGCCGTGTACCCGAAGCTGATGTCCGCGAGGAAGCCCGTGACAAGGCCGAGCGCCGCGCCCCAGACGCCGCCCTCGAAGGCCCCTATCGCCACGGCGGCGGCGGGGATGAACATCATGTTCACGCCGAAGAGCGGGAGCTGCCCCACGACGGAGTCCTGAAGGAACTCGGCCGCGAGGATATACACGAGGTAGAGCAGGACGCGGATAATCTTTTCCCGGTTTATGAGGTCGCGTACCATGCCTCAGCCTCCCGTCGCGGCGGGAGAGGACGGCGCGGCGGATTCCGCGGGCGCCTCGCTCTGCTCCGGCTGCTCCGTTCCCGTCTCGGGCTGGGTCTGGGCCGTGCCGCCGAAGTCCGTTATTATGAAGACCTGCACCAGCGAGTCGAGGTCGGCGGAGGGCGTGATAATCCCGTACTCCGTCTGGCCCGCGGCCTCGGTCTGTATGCTCGTGATGGTGCCTATGACGAGGCCGGAGGGGATGTTCCCGCCCGAGCCGGAGGTCAGTATCTCGTCGTCGCGGAAGAGCTGCGCGCCCTCGGTCAGCCAGGTGACGCGGGCCTGCCCATCCCTCATGAGCGAGTAGTCGCCGACGAGCATGGCCGCCGCGCCGTTCGAGCCCACGAGCGCGCCTATGGAGGTGTTGACGTCGATGACGGTGCCGACGGTCGCCGTGGTGCTGCCGAGCTCGGTTATGACGCCGACAAGCGCGCCGTACTCGGTTATGACCGCGTCGCCCACCTCGAGCCCGTCGTCCGAGCCCTTGCTTATGTCAAAGCTGCTCGACCAGTTGTTGGGGCTCCAGGAGACGATGCGCGCCTGCTCCATGACAAAGTCAGGGTTGTCCTCCGCGAAGCCGAGCAGGGTTTTAAGGCGCTTGTTCTCCTCGACGGCCTCCCGGCCCTCGCGCACCTGCTCCTGCGCCTCGGCGAGCTCGATGCGCGTGGCCTCGAGCTCGGCCTGAAGCTGCTCGTAGTCGAAGACGTAGCCGTATATGCCGTCAAGCAGCTCGCCCGCAGCGGTGGCGGCCTTGCTTATGGGCTCGCGCACGGCCAGTATCGCGTTCGTGAGGAAGCCCGCGCCGCCGGAGAGCATCTGCGCCGACACCGCGGCTATCACGACCACGACCAGCAGGATTATAAGCAGGCGTATTCCGTTTTTCTTGAGGTATTCCTTCACAGCAGCTTCACACCCATATCGCTCAGTATGCGGCCGAGCCTGCACATGGGCAGGCCCATTACGTTGAAAAAGTCGCCCTCTATGCCCTCGACGAAGAGGCAGCCCAGGCCCTGGGCCCCGTAGGCCCCGGCCTTGTCCATCGGCTCGCCCGTCGCCACGTAAGCGGCGATTTCGTCCTCGCCCAGGGGCCGGAAGCGCACGGCCGTGCGCTCGCACTCGACGCGCTCCTCGCCGCCGCTTATGACGGTGACGCCCGTGTACACCTCGTGTACGCGGCCGGAGAGCTCGCGGAGCATGTCCGCGGCGGCGCCCTCCCCCTGCGGCTTCCCGAGGATGCGCCCGTCGATGCTCACGACGGTGTCCGCGGCTATTATGACGTCGCCGGGAGGGCATTGTTCCGCGGCCTCGCGGGCCTTGCCCAGGGAGATGAGGCGCACGGCCTCGTCCGGGGACGCGCCCTGCGGCACGGGAAGCTCGCTCTTTGCCGGGATTATAACCAGATTTTCAACTCCTACCTTCTCAAGCAGCTCGCGGCGGCGCGGAGAGGCGGAGGCCAGGACAATTGCCATTTCATTCAACGCCTTTATTGTAGAATCCTCTCGTGAGGCCGTTGGGCCTGTACGAGCTCAGGCCCATGCAGGCCCTCGTGACGGCGCAGACCTCGCGCGCGCCCTCGTTTGTGAACAGCAGCCTAAACCGGCTTACGCCGGCGCGCAGCAGCTCCGCCGCCCGGTCGGCCATGAAGACCTTCTCCGGCCCGTAGACCGCGTTGCGGCACACATACTCGCGCAGCACCGGCATGACGCGCCCCTGCGTGTCCGAAAGGGCCGCGCCGTTTTCGCAGACGCACCTGCCGGCGCTGGCCTCGATTACGCAGCGCTCGGTCAGCATGGCGGGCAGGCGGCCGTAGCCTATCATCTCCGTGTCTATGGGCTTCGCCAGCGCCGCAATCTGCGCCGTCGAGAGCTCGAAGCTCGCCGTCAGGCTCAGCAGGCCCGCGCCCGCGGCGGCCGCGGCGGCGTAGGAATTGAAGATGTTGAGGCCGTAGTCCCCGCGCGCGTCCATGCCGGCCATGCGCGCGAGGGCGACGTGGCCGAGGGAGCCCACAAGCGCCTGCGTGACGCCCGCGGCCCTCGCGCGGGAGAGGAGCTCGCCCACCCGGGCAAGCTCGCCGTCGTGTATGACCCGCGGCAGCACCGCCGCAAGCTCGACGCCCCTTCCCGCGAAGCGCTCGAGCATGTCCGCCGCGTCGGGCAGCTCCGTCAGCGGCAGGTAAAGGCTGTCCGGCGCGAGCTCCAGCAGCTCGTCGGAGAGCTGCCGCGCGCTCATGACCTCGACGCAGAAGCGAAGCTTCTCCGCCGGCGGCCCGCCTCCCGGCGGCGCGGGCAGGACGCCTGTCGCGCGCCTCGGCGGCTCCGCGCGGCGGGCGGTCAGCTCGTGGATGAGCTTGCGCCTCGCGGCGGCGACCGTGCCGGGCGGCACGCGGCAGCCAGCGGGCACGTAGCTCATGACGCGCTCGCAGTGGTAGGGCGTGCCCTTCGTGCGGCGCAGCTCGCCGTTTACGGAGGCCTCGGTAATCTCCTCGCCCGGCGCGGCGTTGACGACGGGGCCGCGCCACTCGGCGCGGTTGCCGTCCGAATCCTGAACTCCCGCCAGCAGGGGCCGGCCCGGCTTGGCGGCGAAGAAGAAGTCCACCTTCACCCGGCGCAGCTCGCGGTTGGCGTAGCCGCGGCGCACGGCGCTCATGGCGCGCTCCGCCGCGCGGAGCTCGTCGCGCTCCGGCTCCTCTCCCGTGCCGGCGGCGGCCCTGGGCTCGCCGTCAAGATAGGCCTCGGAGAATTCGGCCCCGGCAAAGACGCGGTCAAACTCCTCAAGCTCGAGCGGGGTTGGGCCCCTGCTCTCCCGCGAGCAGGCCGAGCAGAGCTTCACCGCCGCGGCCAGGCGCTCGGGCCGGCCCACGGAGCGGCCTATGACCGCGCAGCTCACCCCGGCCTCCTCAAGCTCGCCGAGGCGGCCCAGAAGCCGCACGGGCTTCGTCGCGAGGGGATAGTCGTCCATGCGCCCGCCCAGGCTGTACCGCCTCCGGCAGGCGAGCGAGCAGTCGCCGCGGTTGGCGCTGCCTCCGCCCGTGAGCGCGGAGAGCCAGCACTGACCGGCCCGCGCCGCGCAGGGCGAGCCCAGGACGCAGACCGCGAGCTCAACCCGGGCGCGCGAGGCCAGGGCGCGTATCTCCTCAAGCGAGAGCTCCTGCGGCAAAAACACCCGCGTCACGCCCAGCTGCCGGAGCGCCTCCAGGCCCGCGGCGTTGTGCATGCCCAGGCGCTCGCCCGCGAAGACGGGCAGCTCCGGCGCGGCCGCGCGGGCGACGGCGATGAAGCCCAGGTCCTGGGCTATGAGCGCGTCGGCGCCCATGTCCGAGGCGCTTCGGGCGAGAGAGGCCGCCGCCTCCGCCTCGGCGTCGCTCACGAGCGTGTCGAGCTCCGCGTAAACCCGGCAGCCGCGCACGCGGCAGTAGCGCACGGACTTGCGCAGCGCGTCCTCCGTGAAGCCGCGCGCGCCCCGGCCGCCGAGACGTATATAAATTGAGTCGGCCCCGCTCTGCACCGCGGCGATAACCGCCTCGGCGCTGTCGGCGCACGCGAGGACTTCCAGCATGACGACTCTCCCATCGGAACCCCGCCCGCCCGCGCGGGCGGAGGGCTGTGATTACAAAAGGTTTATTTAAAGATAACGATACAGATTAGATTATAACACAAGTGCCTTCCGCTTTGCAACCACCGCCGGAAACCTGCGGCAAGGACGCCCTCCGGACGCAGCCGCTCTTGCTAGCGGGCGAAAAGCGTGATAGAATAGATGCCCGAACTATTGTTACTGCGAGGCGCGAGATGGACGATAAAGGCTGGAGGCTCAGCTCGGAGGTCTGCTCCATGCCGGCTGAGGCCGCCGACAAGCTCATAAAAAGCGGCGACGGGGACTGCGCGCTGCTCTACATATACCTCATGCGCCGGGGCGCCGCGCCCGCCGGCGGGCTCTGCCGCGCGCTGGGCCTTTCGCGCGGGAGGCTTTCAGCCGCGGCGGACAAGCTCCGCGCGCTCGGCCTGCTCTCGGGCGGCGAGCTGCGCGAGGGCGGCGAGGCCCTGCCCGAGTACAGCGCCGAGGAGATTGTCCGCCGCTCGGGCGAGGACGAGGGCTTCAAGGCCGTGCTCGCTGAGTGCGAGGCCGTCCTCGGGCACACGCTGACCGGCGCGGACACCCGCGTGCTCTTCGGGATATACGACTATCTCGGCCTGCCCACGGACGTGATAATGGTCCTGCTGCACCACTGCGCGGAGGAGTGCCGCCGGCGCTACGGCCCGGGCCGAGTGCCCACGCTCCGGCAGATTGAGAAGGAGGCCTACGTCTGGGTCAACCGCGAGATAATGACGCTCGAGCAGGCGGAGGAATACATCCGCTCCCGCGAGGAGACGCGCGGGAATATCGAGCGGCTGCGTCTGGCGCTCGGCCTCCGGGACAGGCAGCTCTCGCCCTCGGAGCGGAAATATCTCGAGGGCTGGCTCGCCCTGGGCTTCACGCCCGAGGCGATAGAGCTGGCCTACGACCGCACGGTGACGAACACCGGCGCGCTCAAGTGGAACTATATGGACAGCATCATGCGCTCCTGGCACGAGAAGGGCCTGCACGGCGTGGAGGAGATTGAAAAGGGCGACCTCCCGCGCCGCCGGCAGAGCGCGCCGGTAAAGCGCCCCGGGCGGGACAAGCCCAGGGCCGAGGACATTGAGCGCATGAAGCGGCTGTACGACAAGCTCAAAAACGGCTGAGAGGAGGCTGGGACATGGCATATAACGGCGCCGTGCTGGCCCGGGCGAGACGCTCGCTCGAGCGCAGGCACGAGGAAAATCTGGCCGAGCAGGCCCGGCGCGCCCGGGCCGTCTACTCGCGCATACCCCGCCTGCGGGAGATTGACGCAGGCCTGCGCCGGCAGATGGCAAAGCTCGCCGCCCTGGCCTTCAGCCGGGAGGCGGACGCCGCGGCGCAGATTGACGCGCTGCGAGAGGCGAACCTCGCCCTCCAGGCGGAGCGCGCCGGCCTGCTCCGCTCCGCCGGCCTGCCCGAGGACTATCTGGACGAGATATACTCCTGCCCCAGATGCCGCGACACGGGCCGGACGCCCGAGGGCGTCTGCGGCTGTCTCGAGCGCGAATATAAGCGCTGCCTCACGCAGGAGCTCAGCGGGCTTCTGCGCGACGAGGGCGAGCGCTTTGAGAGCTTCCGCCCGGACTATTACAGCTCCGAGCCGGAACCTGAACTCGGCGGGCTTTCGCCGCGCGAGCTCATGCGCATGGTCTTCGACACCTGCCGGAACTACGCCGCGAATTTCTCCCTCCGCTCGCCGAACCTGCTCTTTCACGGCGGGCCGGGCCTGGGCAAGACCTTCCTCTCGGCCTGCATAGCCCGCGAGGTCGCGCAGCGCGGCTTCTCCGTGGCATATGAGAGCGCGAGCGCGGCCCTCGGCGAGTTTGAGACGCAGCGCTTTTCCCGCGACGGGGAGGAGAGCGCGGCGGCCTCTGCAAAGGTGCGCGAATACCTCGGCTGCGACCTCATGATTCTCGACGACCTGGGCACGGAGATGAGCACGAGCTTCACCGTCTCGGCGCTCTATCAGCTCATCAACGCCCGTCTGACTGCGCCCAGGCCCACCATCATCTCCACCAACCTCGGCGAGGAGGAGCTCGCCCGCCGCTACGGCGGGCAGATTGCCTCGCGCCTCACCGGAGAGTATGAGCTGCTGCTCTTCGCCGGCAGCGACATACGCCGCCTGAAAAAGGAGCGCGGACTATGATACAGCACGAGATAACGCGCGTGCGCGCGCTGCTGGACTCCAACGGCAACATCGCCGAGCCCGGCTTCGCCCGCTCGCCCCTGCCCGTCTACTCGCGCAGGGCCGTAAAGGCCCCGGCGCTTCGCATCAAGGAGTGGGACTATTACCTCGTCGGCAACGGCCGCTTCGCCCTGGCCCTGACCGTGGCGGACAACGGCTACATGGGGCTCGACTCCATCTCCTTCATCGACCTTGAAAACCGCTGGCAGCACACCGTCTCGCCCATGAGCGTCCTGCCAATGGGCCGCCGCCGCATGCCCGAGAGCTCGGGCAGGGGCGACGTGAGCGCCTCCGGCAAGGGCTATTCCATCTCCTTCCGGCACATAGTCGGCGGGCGGAAGCTCAGCTTCGAGATGGCGGACTTCTCCGGCGGCCTGCCCATACGCGGCGACATAGTGCTCACGGACGAGCCCGCGGAGAGCATCGTTATGTGCACGCCATTTGTCAAAAAGGCGCATTTTTATTACAATCAGAAGATAAACTGCATGCGCGCCTCCGGTTCGGTCACCGTGCGCTCGCGGAGCTACGCCTTCTCCCCCGAGGAGAGCTTCGCCGTCCTCGACTGGGGCCGCGGCGTCTGGCCCTACCGCTGCGCCTGGTATTGGGGCAGCGCCTCCGGCGAGCTCGACGGCGTGCCCTTCGGCTTCAATATAGGCTACGGCTTCGGCGACGCCTCCGCCGCCACGGAGAACGCCCTCTTCTACGACGGGAAGCTCCACAAGCTCTCGCGCGTGAGCTTCAACATCCCGCGCTCCGCCGGGGAGTACGACTACCTCGCGCCCTGGTCCTTCACCAGCGACGACAACCGCTTCGACATGGACTTCAGGCCCATCCTCGACCGCAGCGCCGACATGGACGTCAAGCTCCTCAAAAGCGAGCAGCACCAGGTCTTCGGCCTCTTCACCGGCACCGCCGTCCTCGACGGCGGCAAGCGCCTCAAGCTCCGCGACTTCCCCGGCTTCGCCGA
>DVJK01000212.1 GCA_018716795.1 Candidatus Scatomorpha merdipullorum
CCCTCCAAGAGGGAGGTTATGGCCTAAATCCTTGGGTTTCCGCCAAGCGGCTGACGGGTACAGATTCGCACCAACGCGCTTTTCCTTTCGGGGTCCGGGACGCTTTCTTTTGGCGCTCCAAAAGAAAGCGCCCCGGGAAAAATTTTAATATACCAAAATATACGAAAAAATCATTCACACGCGGCTTTAATAACCGCCACGGCCTTCTCCACGAGCTCCATGGGGATATTGAGCGCGGGCAGCAGGCGCAGCTTGCCGTGCGCGGTGAGCGCCAGGACGCCGTTTTCGCGGCAGGCGGTCACGACCTCGTCGAGGGGCTTCGCCGTCTTGACGCCCAGCATGAGGCCCAGGCCCGCGACGCTCTCGACGCCGGGCGCGGCGCTCAGCTCGCTTACGATATACTCGCTCTTGGCCCTGACCTCCGCGAGCAGCTTATCGTCTATGCGGCCCAGTATATTCAGCGCGCCGGCGCAGACGGCGGGGTTGCCGCCGAAGGTGGAGCCGTGCGTGCCGGGCGTCATGGTGTCCTTGACCTTCTCGCCCATGAGGCAGGCGCCTATGGGCAGGCCGCCGCCGAGTCCCTTTGCGGTTGACATAATATCGGGAACTATATCGAACTGCTGCCAGGCGTAGAGCGTGCCGGTGCGGCCGTTGCCGGTCTGCACCTCGTCGCAGACCATGAGGATATCCCGCTCGGCGCAGAGCTCCTTTATGCACTGCACGAAGTCATACTCAAGCGGCAGCACGCCGCCCTCGCCCTGGACGAGCTCGAACATTATGGCAGCGATGTTCTCGTCGCCCTCGACAAGAGCGCGCAGCGCGGCGCAGTTGTTGGCCTCCGCGTAGACAAAGCCGGGCGTCAGGGGCTGAAAGAGCTTGTGATACTCGTCCTGGCCGGTGGCGGCGAGGGTGGTTATGGTGCGGCCGTGGAAGCTGTTTTTGAGCGTCACAAGCTTATAGCGCCTGTCCGCGCCGTATTTATCCGCGGCGTACTTGCGCGCGCACTTTATGGCGCACTCGTTGGCCTCCGCGCCGGAGTTGGCGAAGAAGACCTTCTTCATGCCGGTGCGGGAGCAGAGCTGCTCGGCGAGCAGGGCGCCCGGCTCGGTGAAATAGAGGTTTGAGCTGTGCTGGAGCTTGCCCAGCTGGGCGGTGACGGCGGAAATCCACTCGCCGTCGGCGACGCCGAAGGCGTTGACGGCGATGCCGCTGCCCATGTCGATATACTCCTTGCCGGCCTCGTCGTATACGAGCGAGCCGCTGCCGTGCGTGAGCACGACGGGGAAGCGCGCGTAGGTGCCGGCTATATACTCCCTGTCGAGTTCCTTTACGTTCATTTCTTCTCCCCCACCATCATGGTGCCGCTGCCCTCGTCGGTGAGCATTTCAAGCAGTATGGAGTGCGGAACCCTGCCGTCGAGGATGAAGACCTTGTGTACGCCGCAGAGCAGCGCCTCGATGCAGCTCTCGACCTTGGGTATCATGCCGCCGGAGATGACGCCCCGGCGGAAGAGCTCGGTGGCGTCGTTGATGTCCGCGACGTGGACGAGGCTGGCCGGGTCCGCCGGGTCGAGCATGATGCCGGGCACGTCGGTCATGGAGATGAGGCACTCCGCGCCCATCGCGCCGGAAATCTGCGCGGCCATGGTGTCGGCGTTTATGTTATACACGTTCCCGGCCTCGTCGCAGCCGACGGAGCTTATGACGGGGATGTAGCCCTTTTCGAGGAGGTCGGATATGGGCCGGGTGTTGACGCTGGTTATCTCGCCCACGAAGCCGAGCTCGGCGCTCTTGGCCCTGGCCTCGACCATGCGCCCGTCTATGCCGCATATGCCCATGGCCCTGCCGCCCGTGGCCTCAATGAGGTTGACGAGGCTCTTGCCCACCTTGCCGGCGAGCACCATCTGGGCTATCTCGGCGGTCTCCCTGTCCGTGACGCGAAGGCCGTTCACGAATTTGCTCTCGACGCCCATCTTCTCCATCACGTCGCTTATGTCCGGCCCGCCGCCGTGGACGAGCACGACGCGCACGCCGACGAGCTGGAGGAGCACGATGTCCTCCATGACCTTGGCCTTGAGCTCTTCGTTCTCCATGGCGTGGCCGCCGTACTTTATAACGACGACGCGGTTATAGTACTGCTGGATGTAGGGCAGGGCCTGGACCAGCACCTGCGCCCTGGCGTTCCTGTCTATCATAGCGTCCATTTCCTCTTGCCTCCTCAAGTGCGGTAGTCGCCGTTTATCTTGACGTATTCATAAGTGAGGTCGCAGCCCCAGGCCTCGGCCTCCGCCTCCCCGTCGCCGAGGCTGACGAGGATGTATATCTCCTTCTCGCCGAGCACCCTCGCGGCCAGCTCCTCCGAGAAGTCCACGCCCGCGCCGTTCTCGCAGACCGTGACCTCGCCCGCGGCGGACTTGAAGCTCACGCCGACCTTCGTTATATCCGCGTCCGCGCCGGAATAGCCCACCGCGCAGAGGACGCGGCCCCAGTTGGCGTCCGCGCCGAACATGGCGGCCTTCAGAAGCGCCGAGCCCACGACGGCCTTCGCCGCAATTCTCGCGTCGCGGAGCGTCTTCGCGCCGGTGACGACGCAGTCGAGGAGCTTCGTCGCGCCCTCGCCGTCGCCCGCTATCTGCCGGCTGAGCCAGACGGTCAGCGTGTGCAGCGCCTCGCGGAAGGCGTCGTAGTCCGCGCCCTCGGAGACTATCTCGGCGTTGCCGGCCATGCCGTTGGACATGAGCGCCACCATGTCGTTCGTCGAAGTGTCGCCGTCGACGGTGACCATGTTGAAGGTGCCGGGTATGTCCTCGCCGAGCGCCCTGGCGAGCATTGCGGGGCTTATGGCGCAGTCGGAGGTGATGAAGCCGAGCATCGTGGCCATATTGGGGCAAATCATGCCGCTGCCCTTGGCCATGCAGCCCATACGGCACTCGACGCCGCCCGCCGTGAAGCTCACGGCCATCTCCTTGCTGTGCGTGTCTGTGGTCATAATCGCCTCGGCGGCGGGCGCGCTGTCCGCGCCCAGGGCCTTCACGAGCTCGGGGATCCCGCGCTCAAAGGGCTCCATGCTCATGGCCTGGCCTATGACGCCCGTGGAGGCGACGATGACGTCCTCCGGCGCAATGCCGAGCTCCGCGGCGAGCAGGGCGCAGGTTGTCTCGGCGATGTATTCGCCGTTCGCGTTGCAGGTGTTCGCGTTGCCGCTGTTGCAGATTATCGCCCGGGCAAAGCCGTCGGCCAGGTGCCTTTTCGTCACCGTGAGCGGCGCGCCCTTGACGAGGTTCTGCGTGTATACCGCCGCGGCGGCGGCGCGCTTTTCGGAGTATATGAGCGCGAGATCCCGCTTCGTGCGGTTTTTGCGAACGCCGCAATATACGCCCGCGGCCTTGTAGCCGCGCGGCGCGCAGACGCCGCCGGAGATGTATTCAACCCTTCCCATATCCATCCTCCATTCAAAGCACGAGGCCCGCGGTCTCGTCCGCGCCCAGCATGAGGTTTATGCACTGCACGGCCGCGCCGGAGGCGCCCTTGCCGAGATTGTCGAAGCGCGAGCAGAGTATCATCCGCTCGTCGTTCCCGAAGGCCGCGACCTCCATCGCGTCCGTGCCCGCAAGGGCGTTGGAGGCGATGAAGCCCGCCTCGTCCATGGCCTCGGCGTACCTGACGACCGGGCCGGAAAACTTCTCCTTATAGCAGGTCCTGACGTCCGCGAGCGTAAAGCCGGGGTTGAGCTGCTTTGCGAAGAGCGGCACGGTGACGAGCATACCGCTGTAAAAATCCGCGACTATCGGGCAGAAGACGGGATAGCTCTCGAGCCCCGAAATGCCCGCCATCTCGGGCAGGTGCTTGTGGCCCTGCGAAAGGCCGTACTCGCGCGGGGAGCCGAAGGCCTCCGGCCGCCCCGCGGCCTCATACTCGGCTATCATGCCCTTGCCGCCGCCGGAGTACCCGGTCAGGGAGTGGCAGCTCAAAAGCGCGCCCGCCGGCAGTATGCCGGCCTCGACGAGCGGCTGCACGAGGACGATGAAGCCGCCGGCGTGGCAGCCGGGCGAGGCGACGCGCTTGCCCGTGATTATCGCCTCGCGCCGCTCGGCGCCGAGCTCCGGGAAGCCGTAGGCCCAGCCGGGCGCGACGCGGTGGGCGGTGGAGGTGTCCACCACGCGCACGGCGGGGTTTTCTATCATCGCGACGCTCTCGCGGCTGGCCGCGTCGGGCAGGCAGAGGACGGCGAGCTCGCAGGTGTTGAGCATCTCGCGGCGCTTTTCCTTATCCTTCCTCGCCTCGCCCTCGAGCACCGTGACCTCGAGGTCTGAGCGGCCCTCGAGCCGGGAGCGTATGCGCAGGCCGGCGGTGCCGGCGCTTCCGTCTATGAACACCTTAGTCATCCGAAACACCTCTCAGATACTCGAGCTGCGCCGCGATATTCGCCGGGGAGGCCCCGCCCGCGCTCACGCGCTTGGCGACGCAGGTCTGAAGGGAGATTTCCTCATACAAATCCGCCTCGAACACGTCGGAATAGGCCTTGTACTCCTCGAGCGTCAAATCCTCGAGCGCCTTCCCGTCCGCCGCGCAGGCGGCGACAATCTGCCCCGTCAGCTTGTAGGCCGTGCGGAAAGGCACGCCCTTCTTCGCGAGATAGTCGGCGAGATCGGTGGCGTTTATGAAGCCGCCCTTCGCCGCGTTCAGCATGTTCCCGGCGTTCACCTTCATCGTCGCTATCATCGGCGCGAAGACGGCGAGGCAGAGCTTCGCGGTGTCGAAGGCGTCGAAGACGGCCTCCTTGTCCTCCTGCATGTCCTTGTTGTATGCAAGCGGGAGGCCCTTGAGCATGACGAGCAGCGTCGTGAGGTCGCCGTAGACGCGGCCCGTCTTGCCGCGGACAAGCTCGGCCATGTCGGAGTTCTTCTTCTGCGGCATTATCGAGCTGCCGGTCGTGAATTGGTCGGAGAGCTCGATGAACTTAAACTCCCAGCTCGACCAGAGTATAAGCTCCTCGGAGAGCCGCGAGAGGTGCATCATGAGGACGCTGAGCGCCGCGCAGAGCTCCACGCAGTGGTCGCGGTCGGAGACGCCGTCCATGCTGTTGAGGCAGTAGGTCTCAAAGCCCAGCGCCGCGGCGGTCATGGCCCTGTCTATCGGATGCGTCGTTCCGGCGAGGGCGGCGCTGCCGAGCGGGCAGGCGCCCATCATGCGCGCCTTCGCGTCCTCGAGGCGGCCGAGGTCGCGCGCGAGCATCATGCCGTAGGCCAGCAGGTGGTGCGCGAATGTGACGGGCTGCGCGCGCTGGAGGTGCGTGTAGCCGGGCATTATCGTCGTCTCGTTCGCCTCCGCGACGTGGCAGAGGGCGCTTATGACGTCCTTTATGAGCACGGCGGTCTTCTCACACTCGCCCTTGAGGTAGAGCCGGGTGTCCAGCGCGACCTGGTCGTTGCGGCTGCGCGCGGTGTGCAGCTTCTTGCCCACGTCGCCGAGACGCGCGGTGAGCTCCGCCTCGACGAAGGAGTGGATGTCCTCGGCGGCGGGGTCTATCTTCAGCGTGCCGGCGTCCAGGTCGGCGAGGATGCCGCCCAGGCCCTCTATGAGCTGCGCGCCCTCCTCGCTCGAGATTATGCCGCACTTGGCGAGCATGCCCGCGTGGGCGACGCTGCCCGCGATGTCCTCCTTATACATGCGCGAATCTATGCCGATGCTGGAGTTGAGCTTATCGGCGTATTCGTCGAGCGCGCCGGAGCTGCGCCCTGTCCAGAGCTTTTCCATATTTCCTCTCCCCTAACGGCAAACGGGGCGGGAACGCCCGCCCCGTAGGATGGTTTATTCTTCCGAAGCCGCGCGGCGGCCCGGAGCTTATTTGCCGGCGTTCTTGGCCTCGACCTTGGCCTGGACCTTTATCGGCAGGCCGAAGAGATTGATGAAGCCCGCGCTGTCGGCCTGGTTGTAGACATGGTCCTCGCCGAAGGTGGCTATCTCCTCGCTGTACAGGCTCCAGTCGCTCCACGCGCCGGCCTTGATGATGTTGCCCTTGTAGAGCTTGAGCTTGACCGTGCCGGTGACGTGTTCCTGGGTCTTGTCGACGAAGGCGGCAAGGGCCTCGCGCAGAGGCGTGTACCACTGTCCGTCGTACACCAGCTCGCCGTAGGTTATCGCGAGCTTCTGCTTCTCGTGCATGGTCAGCTTGTCGAGGCAGAGCGTCTCGAGATACTCGTGCGCGGCGTAGAGTATCGTGCCGCCCGGGGTCTCGTAGACGCCGCGGCACTTCATGCCGACGAGGCGATTTTCAACGATGTCGAGCAGGCCGATGCCGTTTGCGCCGCCGAACTCGTTGAGCTTGAGGATAATGTCCTTCGCGCTGAGCTTCTCGCCGTTGAGGGCGACGGGCGCGCCCTGGACAAAGTCGAGGGTGATATAGGTCGGCTCGTCGGGCGCGTCGAGCGGTGAGACGCCCATCTCGAGGAAACCCTTCTTCTCATACAGCGGCTCGTTGCCCGCGTCCTCGAGGTCGAGGCCCTCGTGGCTGAGGTGCCAGAGGTTCTTGTCCTTGGAGTAGTTCGTCTCGCGGTTTATCTTGAGGGGCACGTTGTGCGCCTCGGCGAAGTCAATCTCCTCCTCCCTGGACTTGATGCTCCACTCGCGCCAGGGCGCGATTATCGGCATGTCGGGGACGAAGTGCTTGAGCGTCAGCTCAAAGCGGACCTGGTCGTTGCCCTTGCCGGTGCAGCCGTGGCAAATGGCGTCCGCGCCCTCCTTGACCGCTATCTCGGCGAGGCGCTTGGCGATAACGGGCCTCGCCAGGGAGGTGCCGAGCATATAGTCCTCATACTTCGCGCCGGCCTTGACGGCGGGAATCACGAAGTCGTCGACAAACTCGTCGGTCAGGTCCTCGACGTAGAGCTTGCTCGCGCCGGTCTTGAGCGCCTTCTCCTCCAGGCCCTCGAGCTCGTCGGCCTGGCCGACGTTGCCGGAGACGGCGATGACCTCGCAGTTATTGTAGTTCTCCTTGAGCCAGGGGATGATGATGGACGTATCCAGGCCGCCGGAGTAGGCGAGAACGACTTTCTTGATATCCGATTTATTCATGGTATTGCCTCCAATATGCGGGTTGTTTTATGGTTTATGCGTCGATTATAGCCCTGTCTGAATATTTATGCAATAGGGAATTTCATTTTTGTACGTAGTGACAATAAAGCGCCCGCCGGACGCCGCTCTTAGTGCGATATGCCCTGAATTTGCGCGAAAGCCGCGCGAAGCGGCCCGGCGCGGCGGGAAGAAGGGTATTCACAACCGGCGCGTATTATGATAGAATATATGTGTAATTATTCAACCGGGAGGTATGGAGGATGGAATTTAAAAAGGTTGTAAGCGAACGCTACGCCTGCAAGAAGTTCGACGGCCGCCCCGTCGAGGCGGAAAAGCTCGCGGCGATACTCGAGGCCGGCCGCCTCGCGCCCACGGCGAAGAACCTGCAGGAGCAGCGCGTGTACGTCATGCAGTCGGCCGAGGTGCTTGCGAAGGTCGACGAGATAACGCCCTGCCGCTACGGCGCGGCCACCGTGCTCGCCGTCGCCTACGACAGCGCGAACGTCTTCGTCTACCCCGGCGGGAAGCACGACTCCGGCGTCGAGGACGCGGCGATTGTCGCCACGCACATGTGCCTCGCCGCGAAGGACGAGGGCGTCGAGAGCTGCTGGCTCAACCGCTTTGACCCCGACGAGGCCGCCCGGATTCTCGGCCTGCCCGAAAACGAAAAGCTCCTCATGCTCCTCGATCTGGGCTATCCCGCCGAGGGCGCGGGCCCGCTGCCCAACCACGCCAGCCGCAAGCCCCTGAGCGAGACGGTAACGTATATGTAAATAACGCGTACAAAAAGGCTCCCACAAATGTGGGAGCCTTTTTCAGCTTGCGGCGGTCAGGCTTGCGCCTGATCGCCCCAGCAGCTCTTCCAGCTGCGGGAGCAGGTATTCGAAGAGGGCGCGGTGCCCCTCCGCGCTCGGGTGAATCCCGTCGGTGGAGAAGTAGGGGTTGAAGACGCGGCGGAAGAGGAAGGCGCTGCGCGCGTCGAGTATCGGCACATTCCGGGCCGCGGCCTCGCGCAGCACGGCGAGGGAATACATCTCGTTCCAGTGCTCAATCGTCTCCGTATTGCCCAGGAATTTTATTATGCCCCGCGCGTCCGCGCGCTTGGAAATCCAGCGGAAATAGCTCCGGCCGAAGACCGGGATGGGGTTCATGGCTATGGGCCGCCCGCCCGCGGCGATAATGCGCTCGAGCAGCTCGCCGTAGTTTTCGCGGAAGCGCCCTATGGGCGTGTTGCACTCGTGCGCGGCCTCCGGCGCGGCGGCGACCTCCTGCCAGTTGAAGTCGCAGTCGTTCCCGCCGAGCATGACCAGCGTCCAGTCGCAGTCCGCGGCGTCCGCCTCATAGCGGCCGAAGCGCTCGAGCGCCGCCGTGGTCGTGCAGCCGAAGCGGCTGTGGTTGTGGACGTCTATCCCCAGCGCCGCGGCCAGCAGGTTCACAAAGGACTCGCGGCATTTGACATAGCGGCCCGGCACGTCCTTATATATGACCCCGCCGGTTATGGAATCGCCTATAACGCACAGCTTAGCGCACATGAAACAGACCTCCTCACATGAATACGAGAAACTTTAAGTTCGTTTTCTGCTTGAGACTATTATAGTTTCACTTCCCGCGTTTGTCAACCAAAATTTCTATTAACGCAAAATGAACTTTTAGTTTCCGCATTTCATCGTAAATGTGAACCGGCTGCCCTTGCCCGGCTCGCTCACGACGGAGAGGCGGCCGCCGTGCGCCTCGGCAATCTGCTTGACCATCGCGAGGCCGAGGCCGGAGCCCTTGTCGACGCCGCGGGAGGGGTCGGCCTGCCAGAAGCGCTCCCAGATATGCGGCAGGTCGCGCTTTGCGATGCCCTGCCCCGTGTCGGCGACGGAGAGCTCAAGCTCCCCATCCCGCGCGGAGAGGGAGACCGTTATCTTTCCGCCCTCGGGCGTGTACTTGCAGGCGTTCTCGACCAGGTTCTGCACCAGGCGGCTCATGAGGCCCACGTCCATGTCGGCGAAGACGCCGGGCGCAATGTCCTTCACAAGCTCGAGCCGCTTTCCCGAGGCGAGGACGGTCTCGTCCGTGACGACGTCCGCGAGCTCGCTGAGGTCGGCGCGCTCGCGGTTAATCCTCTGCGTGCCCTGGTCGAGGCGGGTGATGCTCAAAAGCTGATTTATAATGTCGCTCATGCGGCGGCCCTGCCGCTCGACCACCTCGAGGCTTTCGGCGTAGTCCTCGGCGGTCTTCGCGTTCTCGCGGGCGTACTCGCACTCGGCGAGAATGACGGCCACGGGCGTGCGCAGCTCGTGCGAGGCGTCGGAGGCGAAGCGCTTTTCGGCGTCGAAGCTCCGCTCGAGCCGGTCGAACATGCTGTCGAAGGTGGCGGCGAGGCGGTGTATCTCGTCGCGGCCGCGGTGGAGGCCTATGCGCGCCGTGAGGTCGGTCCCGTCGTTTATGGCGTCGACGGTGTCGGTTATCTGCCGCACGGGCTTGAAGGCGTGGCGGGCGATAAGCCAGCCGACGACGGCGGTTATGACGACGAGCACGGGCAGGAGGATGAGCGCGAGTATCGTTATAACCCGCGCGGCGGAGAAGTCGTTGTCCTCGTCCGTGACGCCGCGCAGCCAGACGCCGCCGTACTCGTCCGGCAGGAAGAGGTCGTAGACCAGAAGCGCCCCGTCCGCGTCCTCGACGCGGCGTATTTCGCCGTTTTTGAACTCGTCCGCGCCGGCGAAATCGCTCGCGCCCGCGCCGCCTATGAGCTCGCCCGCGGCGGAGTAGACCTGGATGTAGACCTGGTGCCGGTAGAAGTCCAGCTCGTCGAGGTCGAGGAAGCCGCCCTCATACTCCACGTCGTCTATCTCGTCGTGGACGGCGTCTATGAGCGTGCCCTCGGCGCTGCCGGATATGACACCGCGGCCCGCGATGAGTATAGTGCCCAGCACGAGGCCGACGACGAGCAGCATCATCAGCGTAAAATATATGGTGACGCGCGTCTTTATCGACAGGAACCTCATTTTTCCTCCCTGAGCACCCAGCCCACGCCGCGCACCGTGTGGATGAGCTTCGTGTCGAAGCCCGCGTCCACCTTGCGCCGGAGATAGCTCATGTAGACGTCGACGACGTTTGTGCCGCCCTCCCAGTCGTAGTTCCAGACGCTGTTCTCAATCGCCTCGCGCGAGAGCACCGCGCCCTTGTTGCGGACGAGGCAGTCCAGGACGGCGAACTCCTTGGCCGAGAGCTCTATCCGCCGCCCGGCGCGCGTGACGGTGTGCGCCGCCTCGTCAAGCGTGAGGTCGCCGCAGGTGAAGACGTTCGTCGCCGCGCCCGCGCTCTTTCGCGTCATGACCCGTATGCGCGCTAAAAGCTCGTCGAAGGAAAAGGGCTTGACGAGATAGTCGTTCGCGCCGAGGTCGAGCCCCTCCACCCGGTCGGAGACCGCGTCGCGCGCGGTGAGGAAGAGCACCGGCGTCATGTCGCCCGCCTCCCTCATGCGGCGCACTGCGGAAAAGCCGTCGAGCTTCGGCATCATCACGTCGAAGACGGCGGCGTCATACTCCGCCCCGGCCAGATAGTCCAGGGCCTCGAGCCCGTCGAAGCAGGCGTCCGCGGTGTAGCCCGCCGCGCTCAGGCGCCTGACGATTATACGGTTGAGGTCGCGCTCGTCCTCCACGACCAGTATGCGCATAAAAACACGTCCCTTCCCGGCCATTATGCCGCTTTTTTCTTAAAGGCACATTAAAATAATACCTTATTTCGCCGGGAAAGAAAATTTCAAAGTTTTTAAAAATGCCGCGCCGGCGCGCTGCAAAGCGCCTTTGCGCTTATTGCACAATTTCCGCCGGGCATTTTTGGCCAGGTTTTTTGCGGATACTATGCAGCCAGTTAATTGTTTTCGGTCGGATTTTGGCATAGACTGAAGTTCAGCACAGGCAAAACTACCAGGAGGAATGAAAAATGAAGCAAATGAAGAAATTCGCCGCCCTGCTGCTGGCGCTCGCGATGGTATTCGCCCTCGCCGCCTGCGGCGGCGAGCCCGCCGAAAACGACCCGCCCGCGCCCGAGGCCGAAACCCCCTCCTCCGCCCCGGAGACCGAACCCGCCGAGACCCCGGAGCCGACGCCCGACCCGACGCCCGCAGGGCCTGAGTTCGTGCAGGTTGCGATTGGGGAGACCGTGCAGCTCGAGAGCCTTGACGCCGAGCTGACGCCGAACGGCTTTAACAGCGCGCAGG
>DVJK01000213.1 GCA_018716795.1 Candidatus Scatomorpha merdipullorum
GTACGCCCTCTTCCCCTGGCTGACCGTCAAGAAGAACGTCAGGTTCGCGCTCGAGATGCGCGGCATAAAGGGCAAGGAGGCCGACAACCTCGCGATGATATATCTCGAGAAGGTCGACCTCACCAAGTTCGCCGACCACTATCCCAAGGAGCTCTCCGGCGGCATGAAGCAGCGCGTCGCGATTGCCCGAGCCTACGCCGCCGACCCGCAGGTCCTGCTCATGGACGAGCCCTTCGGCGCGCTCGACGCCCAGACCCGCACCCAGCTCCAGACCGAGCTGCTCCAGACCTGGGAGCGCGACCAGAAGACCTGCTTCTTCATCACCCACGACGTCGACGAGGCCATAATCCTCGCGCAGAAGGTCATCGTCATGTCAGCCCGCCCGGGCCGCGTCAAGGCCATCATAGACATCGACATCCCCTATCCCCGAGACCAGGAGACCAAGATGAGCCCGCGTTTCCTCGAGCTCAAGAACGAGATATGGAGCCTGGTCTATCAGGAGTATCTTGAAGTTCGAAAATAATGCGAAAAGGCATTATCAATAAAATCAAAAAAATCGTAGGAGGAACAACAATGAAGAAGTTTTTAGCCCTCATGCTGGCTCTCGTCATGGTGTTCGCCCTCGCCGCCTGCGGCGAGCCCGCCACCGAGGAGACCACTCCCGCCGGCGAGGAGACCACCCCGGCCGGGGAGGAGACCACTCCCGCCGTTGAGCCCGTCACCCTGAACATCGGCTACATGAACAACTACGGCAGCCTCTGGAGCCTCATCACCGCGCGTGAGATGGGCTACATGGAGGAGCAGGGCATTGAGCTCAACCTCATAAGCTTCGACTCCGGCCCGAACATCATCGCGGCCATGGAGGGCGGCAGCGTCGACATCGGCTACATCGGCGACGGCGCTCACAGCCTCTGCGTGAAGGGCAGCGCCAGCATCATCACCCTCAGCCACATCTCCACCGGCGACGCCGTTATCGGCGGCCCGAACGTCCAGACCATCGCCGACCTCGAGGGCAAGACCGTTGCCTACTCCACCGGCACCACCAGCTACAACATCCTTGTCCAGGCCCTCGCCAGCGTTGGCCTGACCATGGACGACATCAACGGCATGGACATGGACCCCTCCAGCATGGTCTCCGCCATGCTCAGCGAGAACGTTGACGCCTGCGCCATCTGGAGCCCGCAGAGCGCCACCATCCTCAGCGAGGTCGAGGGCGCGACCCTCCTCGCGGACAACACCACCTTCGGCAGCGACTCCATCGCCCTCTCCAGCTGGATCGTCCTCCCCAAGAACCTCGAGCCCATGCACGACGTGCTGGTCCGCTTCCTGACCGCCCTCTTCAAGGGCATGGACTACGCCGCTGAGGAGAACCACGAGCAGGTCGCCCAGTGGGTTGCCGACGAGCTCGTAGTCGAGTATGAGACCAGCCTCGGCGAGACCACCTCCGGCAAGTGGCTGACCGGCGAGCAGGTCTACAACGGCGTCAAGGACGGCACCGTCCAGGGCTACTATGAGCTTCAGCAGTCGCTCATGGTCGACGCCGGCACCATCACCGAGGCCGTTCCCGTTGAGAACTACGTCGCCTTCGACCTCATCACCGAGGTTGGCGACGCCCTCTACGGCGAGGCCGCCTGAGCCGAAAGACAGGCAAATCAAGCTTTAGCCCGAGGGGCGGCGGTAACCGCCGCCCCTTGCTTTACTTTCCGGCGCGAATGGAGTAGAATAAGAGTATAAACTGGGGGAGGAGCGGTAAAAATGCTGCTGCTGTTATCCGCCGGACTGCTGCTCGGCTCCATATTCACGCTTATTGTCAGGCGCAACCGCGAAAGCCTGCTGCTTGCCGCGCTCTGCCTCAGCCTAATGGTCTACCTGACGGGCATTATGCTGCTTATAGCCAAGCAGGGCGGCATAGGCCCGGACGTGGAGAAGTTCCTCTTCCTTTCGCACCGGATACGCCTCTGGTTCCAGTACCGCTACGTCACCTTCAATCAGCTCGGCATGTGGATAAACCTCGGCCGCCACGCCTTCCCCATGGTGCTGCTGCTCATGGCGGAGGACCGCTCGATGCTCCAGTGCATCAGGAAGCGGCCGCGCGCCGCCCTGTGGCTGACCGTATCGCTCCCGCTCCTGACCGTGCTGGGCTATCTGCCGCCGGTCTATCACGAGCTGCTTGAGGTCTGGCCGGCCTGGCGGGCCGTGAGCTTCTACTTCTCCTACGGCTGGATTGTCGCCTACCTCGCAGCCGCCGTCTTCCTGCTCGTCTGGGAGCTGTTCTCGATAACGATGCACTTCTTCCGGCGGCAGTTTCTGATGCTTGTCGTCTGCCTCGTGAGCCTCGCCGTGCTCTACTTCATCTACTGCGGGCAGGACCCCGGGCAGGTGTACAGCTTTTACAGCTACGACTACATCGGCATCCGCGGCATGGGCTATATGCTGCTCATGCCGGGCCTGGGCTTCTTCATCGCGCTCGTGGCCGTGAATGTGCTCGGCGGACTGCTGGGCATAGGCATGCTCCTGCGCTATACGGAGGACACCCTCTCGCCCGACCGCGAGGACGCGGGGCTCGAGCGGAAGTTCGACGTCGCGCGAACCGGCGCGAGCGTCTTTGTCCACGGCATAAAGAATCAGCTGCTCGCAAACCGCGTGCTCTATAAGCGCATCCGCGCCGAGCTGGACCGGCCCGAGCCGGACATGGAGCGCCTGCGCTCGAGCGTCGAGAGGCTCAGCGAGATAAACGACAACCTCGTCTCCCGCAGCGAGGAGCTGTACCGCACGGTCAAGAGCAAGAGCGTGCTGCTTGTGCCGGTGCCGCTCCGTCAGGTCTGCGACCTCGCCTGCGACCGCTTCGGGAAGAAATACCCCGAGGCCCTGCTTGAGGTCTCCCTGCCCGAGGGCGTGCAGATTCTCGCCGACGAGAACTATCTCGCCGAGGCCATATACAACCTCATGACCAACGCCTGGGAGGCCAACGTCGCCGCCGGGCATGACAAGAGCCCCGTCGAGCTCATGGGCCACGTCGCGCGGCTGTACACGGTTATCGAGGTGCGCGACCACGGCAAGGGCATAGACGAGGACGAGAAGCGGCGTATCTTCGAGCCCTTCTATTCGAGCAAGAACACCAATTTCAACTGGGGCATGGGCCTTTACCATGTCCGCACGATAGTCCGCAGCCACCTCGGCTCGATGCGCGTCGAGAACATGAGGGAGGGCGGCGCGGACTTCTACATCCTCCTGCCGCGCTACGACGGCAGGACGCGCCGGGAGGGGAGGCACAGATGATAAGAATACTTGTCGCGGAGGACTTCGACCTCATACGCGAGGACCTCGTCGACACGCTCTCGGCGCAGGAGGACATGCGCGTCGTGGGCCAGGCGGCCTCCGGCGCGGAGATTACCGCCCTCGCGGACACGACGGAATGCGACCTCATCCTCATGGACATAGAGATGGAGACGACCACCGCCGGGATAAAGGCCGCCGAGACCATACTTGACAGGTACCCGGGCCTCATGATAATCTTCCTCACCGCGCATGAGACGGAGAACATGATTCTCACGAGCATGGGCGCGGGCGCGGTGGACTACATCGTCAAGGGCTGCCCGGATGAGGAGCTGCTGCTGCATATCAGGAGCGCCGCCGCGGGCCGGCCCATGATAGACGCGAAAATCCAGAACATGGTGCTCAAGGAGTATTCGCGCCTGCGCAGCTCGGAGCGGAGCCTGCTCTTCTTCATCAACTCCGTCGGCAAGCTGACGAGCGCCGAGCGCGACCTCGTGCGGCTGCTGCTCGAGGGCAAAAAGGTGCGCGAGATCGCCGAGATACGCTGCGTCGAGCAGGTCACCGTCAAGACCCAGATCAAAGGCCTCCTGCGCAAATTCGGCTGTTCCCGGACGAAGGACATCGTGGAGCTCATAAAAGAGCTGGGCGTCGCGCATCTGTTTTAAAGGCAGACAACTCCTTAACATAGACAATTTTTTGAAAGGACGATTCAGATGGACTACTTCAAAATCCCCGCGGAGAAGCTTGGCGAGGGCGCCAAGATTCCGGTTTACCCTCTCGGCGACTCCGGTGAGGTCTTCTATGAGCTCGCGCTCGAAATGCTCAACACCATAAAGGCGCACAACGCCGCCGGGGAGAAGACGGTGTTCATCTGCCCCGTCGGCCCCGTGGGCCAGTACCCCATCTTCGTGCGGCTCGTAAACCGCGAGCGCGTCAGCCTCAAGAACTGCTGGTTCATCAATATGGACGAGTATTTGAACGACGACGGCACGTATATCGACATCGAAAGCCCGCTCTCCTTCCGCGGCTTCATGCGTCGCACGGTGTACTCGAAAATTGACCCCGAGCTCATAATGCCGGAGGAGCAACGCGTCTTCCCCGATCCCGCCGACCCCGGCAAGGTCGACCGGCTCATTGAGGAGCTCGGCGGCGTCGACGTCGCCTTCGGCGGCATAGGCATTAACGGCCACCTCGCCTTCAACGAGGCGCAGCCGGAGCTCAGCCCCGAGGAGTT
>DVJK01000214.1 GCA_018716795.1 Candidatus Scatomorpha merdipullorum
CCGGGCTGCCCGGTCTGCGTCACGCCCGGCGAGGTCATGGACGCGGCGCTCGAGCTCACGGAGCGGAGGGAAATAACCCTCTGCGCCTACGGCGACATGCTGCGCGTGCCCGGCACGCGGCGCGGGGACGATCTCGCGCACAGGCGGGCGCGGGGCGCGAGCGTGGAGCTCGTGTATTCGCCCATGGACGCGCTTGAAATGGCCGCGCAGAACCCGGGACGGGAGTTCGTCTTCCTCGGCGTCGGCTTTGAGACGACGGCGCCGGGCACGGCGACGGCCGCGCTCGAGGCGAGGCGGCGGGGCATAAAGAATTTCTCCGTCTTCTCCATGCTCAAGCGCGTGGAGCCGGCGCTCCGGGCGCTCATAGGCTCGGAGGGCTTCGCGGTGGACGCCTTCATCTGCCCGGGGCACGTGGCCGTCATAACCGGGGCGGAGGAGTTCGCCTTCCTGCCGCGCGAGTACGGCCTGCCGGCGGCGGTCGCGGGCTTCGAGCCCGAGGACATACTGCTTGCGATATACCACCTGCTCGACATGCTCGCGCAAGGCGAGCCGCGGCTTGTCAACGACTATCCGCGCGCCGTGTCCGCGAAGGGGAACGCCCTCGCGCTTGAGACGATGCACAGGGCGCTCCGGCCCCGGCGGGATATCTGGCGCGGGCTTGGCGAGATTGAGGGAAGCGGCCTCGGCCTCGCCGAGGAGCTGGCGGAGTTCGACGCCGAGCGGCGCTTCGATATACGCATAAGGCCCGCCGAAGCCTCGAGCCCCTGCCGCTGCGGCGACGTCATAACCGGGCGTATACGCCCGCGGGACTGCCCGATGTTCGAGCGCGTCTGTACGCCGGACGATCCGCTCGGGCCCTGCATGGTTTCGAGCGAAGGGGCCTGCGCGGCGGAGTATAAATACGCGGAGTAAACAGCTTAAAATAACCGAAACGAAGCCCAGCGAAGCGGGTTCGGTTCGGAGAGGAGGAGCAGGGGAGCGGGCGAAGTTATCGGCGGGAGCCGCAGGCTTGCGCCGGGAACGGAGCCAAGCGGACTTTGCGACGACGACATGGATGATATAATTACGCTGGATTATGGCAGCGGAGGGCGGAAGACCTCGGCGCTGATAGAAGAGCTCATACTGCCGGCCTTCGGGAACGAGGCGCTCAACGCCCTGGGCGACGGGGCGCTGCTCGAGGGCGGCCTGGCCTTTTCGACGGACAGCTTCGTGGTGACGCCGCTGGAGTTCCCGGGCGGGAACATCGGCAAGCTCGCCGTCTGCGGGACGGTGAACGACCTCGCCATGTGCGGCGCGGAGCCGAAATATCTCTCGCTTGCGCTCATTATCGAGGAGGGCCTGCCCACGGAGACGCTCAGGCGCGTCCTCGCCTCCGCGGCGGAGACGGCTAAGGCCGCCGGCGTGAGCATAGTCACCGGCGACACCAAGGTCGTCGAGCGCGGCAGGGGAGACGGGCTCTATATAAACACCGCCGGGATAGGGCTTGTGCGGTATCCGGGCCTCTCGCCCTCGGCCATGAGGCCGGGAGACGCGGTCATACTCTCCGGCACGGCGGGCGACCACGGCGCGGCGGTCATGCTTGCGCGCGGCGACATGCTCAGCGGCGAGATTGAGAGCGACTGCGCGCCGCTGAACTCCCTCGCCCGGGCGCTGCTCGAGTCCGGGGCCAAGGTGCGCGTGCTGCGCGATCCCACGCGCGGCGGCGTCGCGACGACGCTCTGCGAGTTCGCGGAGAGCGCGGGTCTGGGCATCGAGCTCGACGAGGGCGGCATACCCGTGCGGCGGAGCGTGGCCGCGGCCTGCGCGGTGCTGGGCCTCGATCCGCTCTACTCCGCCAACGAGGGCAAGCTGCTCGCCGTCGTCTCGCCGGAGTCGGCTGAGACGGCGCTCGCGGCGCTCCGCGCCCATCCGGCGGGCCGCGGCGCGGCGGTCATCGGCCGCGTCACCGAGGGCAGGCGGGTCATACTGAAGACGCCGAACGGAGGCTCAAGGGTTTTGCGAAAACTGTCCGGGGCGCAGCTGCCGCGGATTTGTTGAAAGCCGACGGCTCGCGGCGTTGGCAAGCCGTGAGGAGCCGGCTCTGGTATAGACTATTATTAAATCCTTGTGAAAGAGGAGGGTAATATGCAGGAGTACAAAAAGATTCAAATCACGAAGGAGGAGATAGTGCCCACGGCGCTGCGTATGCGGCACGACGGGCGGCGGCTGGTCATGATTTACGGCTACTATCAGACGGACGGACAGCTGCTCATCTCCTGGGACTACGCCGTGGATCCGGTGTGCGAGGCCTACTATGTCGTGGGCGAGGAGAGCGTTCCGAGCATTGCCGATATCTACGACGAGGCGGCGCGCTGGCCGGAGCTCGAGCTCTACGAGCTGCTGGGCATCAATTTCGAGGGCCTCGACACCTCAAAGCGCCTCTTCCTGCCCGAGAACATGCTTGAGACGGCGGGCAAGGGGCACATACTGGTGACGCCGCTTTCGGAGCTGGTCGACAAGCGCGACGAGCTGCTCGGAGAGAAGAAGGAGGTCAAGGACGAATGAGCTATATCGTTCCCATAGGGCCCTACCATCCCGCGCTGGAGGAGCCGATACACGCCAAGCTCTACACCGAGGGCGAGGTCATAAAGGACGCCGAGGTCTTCGTCGGCTATAACCACCGCGGCATCGAAAAGCTCTGCACCGAGCGCAACGCGATACAGACCATCGTGCTGGTCGAGCGCGTCTGCGGAATCTGTTCGCACTCCCACGCCCTGACCTACGCCATGGCCGTCGAGGGCATCAACAAACTCGAGGTGCCGAAGCGCGGCGAGTATATCCGCGTTATCACCGCCGAGCTCGAGAGGCTGCACTCGCACCTGCTCTGGCTGGGCATCGCCTTCCACATCATCGGGCACGACAGCATGTTCATGCACTGCTGGGACGTGCGCGAGAGCATTATGGACGCGCTCGAGGCGCTTTCGGGCAACCGCGTCAACTACGCCATGTGTACGATAGGCGGCGCGAGGCGCGACATCTCCGACGAGCTGAGGCGCGACATCCTCGCGAGGCTGGATAAATTCGAGCCGCAGCTGCAGAGGATAGTCGACATCGCGCTCAACGACAAGACCATCGCCATGCGCACGCAGGGCGTCGGCGTCATGAGCACGGAGGACGCGGTACGCCTCGGCGCGCTCGGCCCGCACGCCAGGGCCTCGAACGTCAACATCGACCTCCGGCGCGACGCGCCCTACTCCTCCTACGGCGACTTTGAGTTCGACGTGCCGGTCTGGCCGAGCTGCGACGTCTTCGCGCGCGCGGTCGTCAGGCTGCTCGAGTGCGTGGAGAGCATGAAGATTATCCGCCAGGCGCTCGACAACCTGCCCGCCGGGCCGATTAACCTCGGCAAGAAGATACCCAAGATAGCCGAGGGCGATTTCGTGGCCCGCCACGAGGCGCCGCGCGGCGGACTGAGCTATCTCGTCGTCGGCAACGGCACGCAGATGAACCACCGCGTGAGCATCCACGTGCCCAGCTTCAAGAACACTCCCACGATACCGCATATGCTGCGCGGCAACACGGTGGCCGACGCCGGGCTGATAATCGCCAGCATAGATCCCTGCTTCTCCTGCCTCGACAGATAATGCACGAGCTGGCGATAATGCAGAGCGTCGTCAACGTCTGCGAGCGCGAGGCGAAAAGCCGGGGCTTCAGGCGCGTGGAGAGCATCACGCTCTCCGTCGGCGCGGTGAGCGGCATAGTGCCCGAGTGCCTTTACGACTTCTTTCCCACGGCGGCGAAGGGCTCGGTGGCCGAGGGCGCGAGGCTCGTGACGCACACGATTCCGGCGAGCATAGACTGCCCCGACTGCGGCTATTCCGGCGAGATAAGCGGCACGGAGTGCCCGCGCTGCGGAGGCTGGGGCTACAAGCTCAGGCAGGGACGGGAATTCTATATTGAATCTTTGGAAGTTGAATAACTGAAGCGATATAAACTGGAGGTGTTGCAACTTGGAAACCCCGAAAAAGACGACTGTCGCCGCGGTTATCCCCACGTTTATACTTTGCTATTTCTTCTGGATACTGCTGACCGGCTCGTTCGCCGCCCAGGAGCTGATAGTGGGAGCCATAGTCTCCATACTCGTGGCCTGGTTTTCCGCGCGCTGGTTCGTCCATGAGAGGCCCTTCGGCTTCTTCGGGAAGCGGCTGTTCATACTGCTGTGGTACTGCATAGCCATCTTTCCCTGGGAGCTTCTGAAGGCCAACTGGGACGTCGCGAAGAGGGCGCTCAGGCCCGGCAAGCTTAAGATAAACCCCGGCATCGTCCGCGTGCCCGTGGACGTGCCCACGGAGTACGGCAAGACCATGCTTGCCAACTCCATAACCCTGACGCCCGGCACCATTACGATGGACATAGACGAGCGGGACGGACAGGTCTGGTACTACATCCACTGGATTGACGTCCAGGAGACCGAGCCCGCCGCCGCCGGCGAGGCCATAAAGGGCCGCATGGAAAAATGGGTAAGGAGGATTTGGCAATGAGTGAAATGATTGAGCTTGTCGGCTTTGCCATCTTCTATATTCTCTGCTGCTTCATAGCCATCTACCGGCTTATAAAGGGCCCCACGGCGCCCGACAGGGCCGTCGCGGGAGACGGCGTGGATGTCATGACCGACATGGCCCTCGTGCTCTGGGCCATGTACTCCGGCCGCGGCATCTACCTCGACATCGCCATCGTCACCGCCATACTGGGCTTCCTCAGTCAGGTGCTGATAGGCAAGTATCTGGAGGGCACGCTATGAACCTTGCACTGAGAATCATAATAGACGTCTTCATCGTCGGCGGCTGCTTCTTCGCCTTCGCGGGCGCGGTGGGCCTCGTGCGCATGCCGGACACCTTCTCGAGAATGCAGTCCTCGACGAACATCACCACGCTGGGCGTGCTGCTGACGCTCATCGGCGCCTTCCTCTACTTCCTCATTGTCAGGGAGAGCTGGGGCAGCGCGGCGAAGGTCGTCGTCATAGGCGTGCTGACCGTCCTCGCCAACCCCGTCGGCGGCCACGCCATAGCCCGCGCGGCGTACAGGATTGGCATAAGGCCCGAGCGCGGGCTGGTCGTGGACGAGCTCGCGGACCCCGAGGCCTGCGTCGAGCCCGGCGAGGCTCCCGCAGCCGAAGAGGCTCCCGCCGGGGCCGAGGCTGAAAAGGAGGGCGAGCAGGCATGATAACACCCATCTATATTCTCAACACGCTCGTCATACTCGGCATCGTGGTCTGCGCGATACTGACCGTGAGCGTCAAGAGCACGCTTTCAAGCATCATCTGCCTCGCCGGCTGCGGCGCCTTCGTCTCGCTGGAGTTCATACTGCTCCAGGCCCCGGACGTGGCCATAGCCGAGGCGGCCGTCGGCGTCGTGCTCACCACCATCATCTTTGTCGTTGCCCTGCGCAAGACAGGCGGGAAGGGGGAGGACGAGAAATGAAACGGCTCATAATGGCGATTTCGCTTATCGTCATACTCTGCATCGGCGTCTACTCCGTCGTGTACATGGAGCAGGAGATTCCCATCACCTACGACGGGCGCGGCACGGACGTGTACGAGCTCCAGCAGGATCCCTATGACTACGACCTCTCCGATCCCGAGCCCGACGGCGTGGCGAGCATCATAGTCAAGGAGAACCTGGCCAAGACTCAGGCCGTCAACAACGTCACCGCCATAGTTTTCGACTTCCGCGGCTACGATACCCTGGGCGAGAGCTTCATACTGCTCATCGCCATCACGGGCGCGACCGTCATTCTCCGCCGCAAGATTGACAGATGGGGAGGCGGGAAAAATGAATAAGAAATGGAAACGCGACGACCTGATTGTCAGGAGCCTTGCGGACAGCTATCTGCCCATAGCGCTCATCCTGGGCTTCTACGTCATACTCCACGGCAACATAAGCCCCGGCGGCGGCTTCCAGGGCGGCGTCCTCGCGGCGAGCGGCGTCCTCCTGCTCTACCTCGGCTACGGCTTCCGCGGCATAGCCACCGCGCTGAACATGGAGCGCATGCACAAGCTGGAGGCCATAGGCGCGATAGCCTACGTGCTCTTCGCCATGCTCGGCATCTTCGCCGGATATAACTTCTGCCGCAACATCCTCTTCGACAGCGGCAATATCGGCGACGTGTGGAGCTCCGGCACGATTGCGCTCATGAACTACTCCGTCGGCTTCAAGGTCCTCACCGGCGTGGGCTTCCTGCTGCTGCTCGTCATCGCCCTGCTGGCGACCGAGTCCGGGCACGAGCACGACGGCACCATCTCCACCACCGAGCATGAGGAGCTGGAAAGGAGGAAGGGCGAATGATGCTGGCAAACTACATAGGAGCTATCGCCCTCGTTGTGATAGGCTTCTACGCCATGATAGCAAAGCACGACATCATCAAGATAGTCATAGGCATGGGCCTCACCGACTACGGCCTCAACCTCATGATAGTCTCGATAGGCTTCAACTTCGGCGGAACCGCTCCCATCTACACCTTCGGCGAGCTGACGAGCGGGATGTACTTCGTCGACCCCGTGCCCCAGGCCCTCACCCTCACGAGCATAGTCATAGGCGCCTGCGTCACGGCCATGGCCCTCGCGCTGTGCGTGAGGATATACAACGAGTACGGCACGCTCGACTCGCGTGAGATAAGGAGGCTGCACGGATGACTTACGACGTCTATATGCACTTCCCGGTCATTGCGATAATGACCCTCTTCGTCGGCGCGTTCCTGGTGACCCTCGTCGGCAAGAAGGAGACCGCGAGGAACATCATCGCCGGCGCGGCCGTGCTCATTTCGCTCACTCTGCTGGCGCTGCTGGTAAAGCCGGTCTTTGTGGACGGGCAGATAATCGCCTACTGGATGGGCAACTGGGAGCCCGTCGAGGGCTACGCGATAGGCATTGCGATTGAGATAGACGCGCTGAGCCTGTTCTTCGGCCTGCTCGTCGCCATCGCGGTCGCGCTCTCCTGCTTCTACTCCTTCCGGTACATAAAGCAGGACGACGCGCGCGGCAGCTTCTTCACGCTCTACCTCATGCTCGGCGGCGGCGTCATGGGCATCGTCCTCTCGGGCGACCTCTTCAACATCTACGTCATGCTCGAGGTCATGACCTTCGCCGCGGTCGGCCTCACGGCCTTCCGCACCTGGAACCCGAACGCGCGCGAGGCGGCCTTCAAGTACCTCGTCGTGGGCTCTATCGGCTCCACCAGCGCGCTGCTGGGCACCGCCCTGGTCTACGCCCAGTGCCACACCCTCAACCTCGCGCAGATTTCCGCCATACTCCCGGGCAACATGAACCCGACGATGGTCCTGGCCTTCGCGCTCCTCTTCGCGGGCTTCGGCTGCAAGAGCTTCATGTTCCCCTTCCACCCCATAGCGGCGGACGCCCACGGCGCGGCGCCGAGCAGCGTCTCGGTCCTCATCTCCGGCGTCTTCACGAAGACCGGCGTCTACGGCATTATCCGTGTGAGCTACTTCCTGTTCCGCACGATGGGCCTGACGAGTATGCAGACCATGCTGGTGTTCATCGGCTGCGTCAGCATGTTCGTCTGCGTCACCATGGCGCTCAACCAGCACGACTTCAAGCGCCTGCTGGCCTTCCACTCCATAAGCCAGATCGGCTATATCCTCACGAGCCTCGGCCTCTGCACCGCGCTCGGCATAGCCGGCGGCCTCTACCACGCGATTAACCACACGCTCTTCAAGGGCCTGCTCTTCCTGACGGCCGGCAGCGTGCTCTATGCCACCGGCACCACCTACCTCGAAAAGCTCGGCGGCCTGGCGCGGAAAATGCCCAAGACGACGATACTCTTCCTCGTCGGCGCGTTCTCCATCTCCGGCATACCGCCCTTCAACGGCTTCTACTCGAAGTGGATGATTTATCAGGCGAGCTTCGAGAAGGCGGCGGAGACCGGCTCCATAGGCTATGGGCTTGTCACCGTTATCTGCGTCGTCACCAGCGTTTTGACGCTGGCCAGCTTCGTCAAGGTCGGACACAGCGTGTTCTTCGGCCAGCTCCGTCCTGAGCTCGAGAACGCCAAGGATCCCCCTCTGGGTATGCGCATACCCATGTGGATTATGGCGGCGCTCTGCCTGCTGACGGGCCTGTTCCCGAACATCATGCTCGACTACGCCATCTATCCCGCGACGAACGCCGTCTACGACACCGTGCCCTACATCGACGCCGCCATGGGCAGCGGCTACGCCGCGGAGCATCTGCTCAGCACGACGCCCTTCGTCGCCCAGCTGCGGACCTTCATAGGCGCCTGGAACCCGATAAGCTGGCTGCTTCTCTTCATCATCGTGCTCGCGGCCATCTTCTTCGTCTCCGTAAGCGGCAAGGGCGGCCGCGGCCGGGCCCTCGAGCCCGACGCCAAGCACGCCGTCTTCTTCGGCGGCGAGGAGGCCGAGTATTCCCACATCTCCGGCGGAGACCTGTTCTGGGGCTTCAAGCACACCATGCGGCATTACCTCGGCTTCATGTCGCGCGTCCACACCGGCGTCACGAACGATTACGTGCTCTGGGGCGTCACCGCCCTGGCCGCAATCATCGCGTACTGCTTCGCGTTCATGCTGTGAGGAGGGCTGGAACATGGATATTATGGATATAGTAATGTACGCTGTGTACATCCTCATCTTCCCCGGCGCGCTCTTCACCTGCCTCTTCGGACTCTGGCTCGCCGGCATAGACCGCAAGGTCGTCGCCCGTATGCAGAAGCGCAAGGGCCCGCCCCTCAGCCAGCCGGCCTGGGATTTCCTCAAGCTCTGCGGCAAGGAGTGCATCGTGCCCGCCGGCGCGGCGCGCGGGGTGTATCTGGCAGCGCCCTACGTCGGGCTTGCGAGCCTCATCGTCACCGTGCTGTTCATCCCTCTCGGCGGCTTCCGGGCCTTCGGCGGCGTGGCCGATACGGTCGTCATCCTCTACCTGCTGACCATCCCCACGCTGGCCATGATTTTCGGCGGCAGCGCCTCCGGCTCTCCCTTCGCGGGAGTGGGCGCTTCGCGCACCATGGTGTCCATCATGAGCTATGAGCTCCCGCTTATCCTCGTGATTCTCGCCGTGGGCAAGGGCGCGACGCCCGAGGGCTACTACTTCACCTTCTCCTTTGACCAGATTACGCTCATACAGCAGGTCTTCGGGCCCAACCTCTTCGACTGGAGGCTTATACCTGCGGCCGTCGCCATGCTGCTCGTCATTCCCTGCGAGGTGGGCCAGCACCCCTTCGACGTCGGCGAGGCCGAGACCGAAATCTGCGAGGGCCCGCTGGTGGAGTATTCCGGCAAGCCGCTCGCCGTGTTCAAGCTCAGCCACGCCATAAAGATGTTCGTCATGACGGCGCTCTTCTGCGCGCTGTTCCTCGGCGGCATCACGACGGGGATGCTCTGGCTTGACGTCGTGCTCACGCTTGTGTTCTGCTCCGTCGTCACGCTCGTGTGCATGTCGCTGCTGCACGCCATCTCCGCCCGTCTGCGCGTGGAGCAGCTCTTCAAGTTCTTCTGGACGGTGGTCAGCGGCCTCGCGCTTGCGAGCCTGCTGCTCGTCTGGTTCTGCTAAGGAGGCGGTAAGATGTTCAAGAAACTCATAGACAACGCCGCCGCAAAGTCGCCCTGGCTCTTCCACATCAACGCCGGGAGCTGCAACGGCTGCGACATAGAGCTCGTCGCCGTGCTCACCCCGCGCTACGACGCCGAGCGCCTGGGCTTCAAGCTCGCCGGCACGCCCCGGCACGCGGATATCGTCGTGGTCAGCGGGCCCGTCACCGTGCAGAGCCTGGATCGCGTCCTGCGTACGATTGAGCAGGTGCCCGACCCGAAGGTCATCGTCACCCTCGGCTCCTGCCCGAGGAGCTGCAACGTCTTCAAGGGCAGCTACTCCGTGGCCGGCCCGCTCGACAAGTACGTGCCGATTGACGTCTCCATTGCGGGCTGCGCGCCCAAGCCGGAGGCCATTATCGACGGGCTCGCGCTGGCCGCGAAGATACTCAAAGAGAAAAGGGAGGCGATGAAGTAATGCTGCCTTTCATCAAGGAGGCCGTGCAGCAGCTTTTCAGCAAGCCGAGCACCGAGGCCTATCCCGCCGCTCCCGCACCCGCCGCGCCCGGCTATCGCGGACGCATAGTCTTCCACGCCGACAGGTGCATCTCCTGCGGCATGTGCGAGCGCGTCTGCGCCGGCGGCGCGATAAGCACCACCAGCGAGGAGACTGAGGAGGGCCTGCTCATCACCCGCCGCTTCTTCCTCGGCAGCTGCACCTTCTGCGCCAACTGTGCCGACTTCTGCGTCAAGAACGCGATAGAGCTCACGGACGACTACCACATGGTCGCGCGCGACGAGAACGAGCTTGTCGTCACCGGCACCTACCTCAAGAAGAAGCCCGCGCCCAAAAAGCCTGCGGCCAACGCCGAGGAGCCGGAGAGCACGGTCAAGCCCCGCGACGACGGCCTGCCCGTCACAGACCCGGCCAAGTGCGTCTACTGCACGCTCTGCGCCAAGAAATGCCCCGCCGGGGCCCTCACCGTCGACCGGAAGGAGAAAATCTGGAAGCTCGACGAGGACAAGTGCATCGGCTGCGGCACCTGCCACGACGTATGCCCGAAGAAGGCAATTGTTATGTAAACCAAATAGACACGGAACAAGGGAGCCCGGCCGGGCTCCCTTCGTTTTTGGGGCGGATGGGTGGTGTGGGAGGGGATGGACGGCGGCGTGGGCGGACGGACGACGTCGGTGCGGCCGTATGAAATGGTGCGCGGGCGGTGCCCGCGAGATATGATACGTGGGGTGGTGGACGGAGGCGGGTGGACCGTGGGTGACGTGGGTGCAAGCGGTCACGCCGACCATCCGCAACAACCGCACCCCGGCAGTCACGCGACCACGGGGCGTCGAGGACGCCCCGCCCCTTACGGGCGGCAGCGATACATAGGTGTCGGCATCGTGGTAAATAGATGCGTAAACGCCGCAAGCCTCCGCCTACCCCTTGGCTCCCCTGAAAGGGGAGCTGTCGCGGCCCGTAGGGCCGTGACTGAGGGGTTGGTGCCGGCGTTGGTGCGGCGAAATCACGTAATCCGTCAACCCCATCCCACCGTAGGGGCGGGCTTCCACGCCCGCCCGGCGTGGGTTGACGGACGACGTGGGTTCGCCCGTTACCCTACACGCATCAGCGTATGTCTCGCACCCACCGTAGGAGGCGACGTCCTCGACGCCCCTTCCGCCGGATGACGGACGACGTCGGTCCGGCGCGTCGCGCCAAAGGTGCGCGGGCTGTGCCCGCGGGATATGATACGTGGGGTGGTGGACGAAGGCGGGTGCACCGTGGTAAACACGGGTGCAATTGGTCACGCCGACCATCCGCAACAACACCACCCCGGCAATCCCGCAACGGCGGGGCGTCGAGGACGCCGCCCCTTACGGGCGGGTGCGAGACGTAGGTGTCAGCATCGTGGGA
>DVJK01000215.1 GCA_018716795.1 Candidatus Scatomorpha merdipullorum
GAGGCGGCCGCGGAGTGCATGGAGAGGATATTCATGCCCACGGTGCGCGCCATGAACGCCGAGGGGCGGCCCTTCCGCGGCTGCCTCTACTTCGGGCTCATGCTCACGAAGGACGGGCCGAAGGTGATAGAGTATAACTGCCGCTTCGGCGACCCGGAGACGCAGGCCGTGTTGCCGCTGCTGGAGACCGACCTGCTCGCCGTCATGGAGGCCGTCACCGCGGGCCGCCTCGCCGAGGTGGAGGTGAAGTGGGCGGACAGGTTCAGCTGCTGCCTTATCCTGGCCAGCGGCGGCTATCCCAAGAGCTACAAAAAGGGCTGCGAGATCCACGGCCTCGCGGACGGCCGGCTGCCCGGCGGCGAGGCCGAGGTCTTCCACGCCGGCACGAAAAAGCTCCCAGACGGCACGCTCGTCACGAACGGCGGGCGCGTCCTGGGCCTCTCCGTCACCGCGCCGACGCTGCGCGAGGCGATAGACGGGGCCTACGCCGCCGCGGAGAAGCTAAGCTTTGAGAACATGCACTATCGCCGCGACATCGGCGCAAGGGCGCTCGCGGCCACGGAGGGCTGAAGATGGTATACAGAGTTTACGTGGAAAAGCGCGCGCCCTACGACGAGGAGGCGCGCAGGACGCTTGCCGAATTCAAGTCCCTGCCCGGCGTGCAGGGGCTCGAACGCGTGCGGCTTTTGAACCGCTACGACGTCGAGGGGCTCAACCCCGCGCTCTTTGCGAAGTGCCTGCCCGTCGTGTTCTACGAGCCGCAGGTCGACGACGCGCTCTTCGAGCTGCCGGAGGCCGACGCGGCCTTCGCCGTGGAGTATCTGCCCGGGCAGTTTGACCAGCGCGCGGACTCCGCCGCGGAGTGCATCCAGCTTGTCACGGGCGGGGAGCGGCCCGCCGTGCTCTCGGCCAAGGTCTACCTGCTCGAGGGCGAGCTGGACGAGGCGGCGCTCGAGGCCATAAAGCGCAGCGTCATTAACCCCGTCGAGGCCCGCGAGGCCGGCCTTGAGATGCGCGCGAGCCTCGCCGCCGACTATCCCGAGCCGCCGGATGTGGCCGTGCTCGAGGGCTTCACCGCGCTCGACCGCGCCGGGCTCGAGGCCCTGACGGCGAGCATGGGCCTCGCCATGGACGCCGACGACGCCGAGTTCTGCCGCGGCTACTTCGCCAAGGTGGGCCGCGACCCCACGGTGACGGAGATACGCGTGCTCGACACCTACTGGTCCGACCACTGCCGGCACACCACCTTCGGCACCATAATCGACTCCGTCGAGATTGAGGACCTCGAGGTGCGCGAGAGCTATGAAAACTACCTGCGTGTCCGCCGCGAGCTGGGCCGGGAGGACAGGCCCGTGACGCTCATGGACCTCGCGACGATAGGCGCGAAGTACCTCAAGGCGAAGGGCGCTCTCCGCCTCCTCGACGAGAGCGAGGAGATAAACGCCTGCTCCATACATATCACGGTCGACAACGACGGCGCGGACGAGCCCTGGCTTCTGATGTTCAAGAACGAGACGCACAACCACCCGACGGAGATAGAGCCCTTCGGCGGCGCGGCCACCTGCATAGGCGGCGCGATACGCGACCCGCTCTCCGGCCGGGCCTACGTCTTCCAGGCCATGCGCATAACCGGCGCGGGCGACCCCACCGTCCCGCTTGAGGACACCCTTCCCAACAAGCTCCCGCAGCGCAAGCTCTGCACCGGCGCGGCGGCGGGCTACAGCTCCTACGGCAACCAGATAGGCCTCGCCACCGGCCTCGTCGACGAGCTCTACCACCCCGGCTACGTCGCCAAGCGCCTCGAGATAGGCGCGGTCGCGGCCGCGGCGCCGGAGAAAAACGTCGTGCGCGAGCGGCCCGCGCCCGGCGACGTCGTCATACTCCTCGGCGGCCGCACGGGCCGCGACGGCATGGGCGGCGCGACCGGCTCGAGCAAGGCGCACGACAGCCACAGCCTCACCGACTGCGGCGCGGAGGTGCAGAAGGGCAACGCGCCCGTGGAGCGCAAGCTCCAGCGCCTCTTCCGCGACGGCGAGGTCACGCGCATGATAAAGCGCTGCAACGACTTCGGCGCGGGCGGCGTCTCCGTCGCCATAGGCGAGCTGGCCGACGGCTTGGAGATAGACCTCGACCGCGTCAAGCGCAAGTACGCCGGCCTCGACGGCACGGAGCTCGCCATATCCGAGAGCCAGGAGCGCATGGCAGTCGTCGTCTCGAAGGCGGACGAGCAGCGCTTCCTCGCCGCCGCCGCGGCGGAAAACCTCGAGGCGGCCGCCGTCGCGGTCGTGACCGCCGAGCCGCGCCTTCGCATGAGCTGGCGCGGGAAGACCGTCTGCGACATAGAGCGCGCCTTCCTTGACACGAACGGCGCGGAGAAGCACAGCGCCGTCAGGGTGGAGGCCATGCCCGTCAAGGACGCCTCGCCCGCCGTCTCCGGAACCCTCCCGGAGAAGCTGAGCGGCCTCATGGGCTCGCTCGAGTGCTGCTCGAGGCGCGGCCTCGCCGAGCGCTTCGACTCAACAATTGGCGCGGGCACGGTCCTCATGCCCTTCGGCGGGGCCTACCAGCTCACGCCCGCCCAGTGCATGGCGGCGAAAATCCCCGTCATGGGCGAGACTGCGAGCTGCTCCGCCATGAGCTGGGGCTTTGAGGTGAAGCTCAGCGAGCAGAACCCCTACCGCGGGGCCTACCTCGCCGTCGCGGAGAGCATCGCGCGCCTGGTGGCGAGCGGCTTCGGGCACGAGGACGTGTATCTGAGCTTCCAGGAGTATTTCGAGCGCCTGCGCACGGCTCCCGAGCGCTGGGGCAAGCCCTTCGCCGCCCTGCTCGGCGCGCTGGACGCCCAGCTGGCCTTCGGCGCGGGCGCGATAGGCGGCAAGGACTCCATGTCCGGCAGCTTTGAGGAGCTTGACGTGCCGCCCACGCTCGTCTCCTTCGCCGTCAAGGCGGGGAAGGTCACGGACGCCGTGAGCCCCGAGTTCAAGTCGCCCGGCAGCCGCGTCGCCCTCATGAGCGCCGACCCCTTCGACGCCGCGGCCACGCTCGCCCTCTGGGAGGAGATAGAGGCCCTGATGCGCGCCGGGAAGGTGCGCGCCGCCTGGGCTGCGGGCTGCGGCGGCATAGCCGAGGGCCTTTGCAAGATGTGCTTCGGCAACCGCCTGGGCTTCCGGCTCGACGCCGCCTTTGACGAGAGCCGCCTCTTCGGCTGGAGCTTCGGCAGCTTCATCCTCGAGCTCGCGCCCGACTGCGCCGCGGGTGAAACGCTCGGCGCCGTGACGGAGGACTACGCCTTCGCCGCGAGCGAGCGCGTGGACATGGCCGGGGTGCAGCTCGCCTGGGAGACGCGGCTTGAGAGCGTCTATCCGCACCTGAGCGGCCCCGAGGAGAGCGCCTGGCAGCTCGACGCCCTGAGCTATGAGGCGAAGGGCCGCCCCGCGCCCCTGACGCGCACGCCGCGCCCGCGCGCGCTCATCCCCGTCTTCCCCGGCACCAACTGCGAGTTCGACACCGCGAGGGCCCTCCGCCGCGCCGGGGCGGAGCCGGAGATACTCGTCGTCCGCAACCTCAGCCCCGAGGACGTCGAGGAGAGCCTTGAGCGCATGGTCGAGGCCCTGGGCCGCAGCCAGATGCTGGTCATACCCGGCGGCTTCTCCGGCGGCGACGAGCCGGACGGGAGCGGCAAGCTCATCAACGCCTTCTTCCGCCGCGAAAAGCTCGCCGACGCCGTCCACGAGCTGCTTTACAAGCGCGACGGCCTCGCGCTGGGCATCTGCAACGGCTTCCAGGCGCTTATAAAGCTCGGCCTCGTGCCCTTCGGCCGCATCGTGCAGACGGACGGCCGCTGCCCGACGCTCACATACAACACTATCGGCCGCCACCAGAGCCGGCTCGTGCGCACGCGCGTGTGCTCGAACCTCAGCCCCTGGCTGAGCAAGTGCGCCGTCGGCGACATACACACCGTGGCCGTCTCCCACGGCGAGGGCCGCTTTGTCTGCCAGCCCGAGCTGCTCAAGCAGCTCATTGAAAAGGGGCAGATAGCCACGCAGTACGTCGACCTCGACGGCAGGGCGAGCATGGACCTGCGCTACGACCCCAACGGCTCCGTCCTGGCCGTGGAGGGCATCACCAGCCCTGACGGCCGCGTCCTCGGCAAGATGGGGCACAGCGAGCGCAGCGGCCGCGGCCTCTACGCCAACGTCCCCGGCGACAAATTCCAGCCCCTCTTCGAAGGCGGCGTGGAGTATTTCAAATGAGACTGCGGCAAACCGCATATTTTAAGCCGGAGGAAGCTCAAAGAGCTTCCTCCGGCCCGCTTTTGCGACCCGCCGCGCCCGAATTTGCGGCCCATGCCGCCGGTTTTTGTCATACCAGCCCCTTCAGCACCTGCTCCACGTCGGAGCAGCGGCGCGGGAAGAGCTCCAGAAGGGAGGGGGCGGCGTTGGACATTATGTAGGCCGTGCCGGCGGCGCGGAGCATGGGCAGGTCGTTGCCGCTGTCCCCGAAGGCGAGGACCTCGCCGAGCCCGACGC
>DVJK01000216.1 GCA_018716795.1 Candidatus Scatomorpha merdipullorum
CGAGGACGTCCTCGCCGCGCTCGACCGGCTCATCTACCTATTGGGCACCTACGACATCACGACCATACGCGCGAGCCTCGGCATGTACCTCGTCTGCAAATACATCCACGAGCGCACGGACGTGCGCGTCCTGCTCACGGGTGAGATATCCGACGAGCTCTTCGGATATAAATACACGGACTTCGCGCCCTCGCCGGAGGAATTCCAGCGCGAGAGCAAAAAGCGCGTGGACGAGATACACATGTACGACGTGCTGCGCGCCGACCGCTGCATCAGCGCGAACAGCCTCGAGGCGCGCGTGCCCTTCGGCGACATCTTCTTCGTCCGCTATGTCATGGGCCTCGACCCGGCGCTGAAGATGAACCGGCACGGCATAGGCAAATACCTGCTGCGCAAGGCCTTCGAGCGCGACGGCTGGCTGCCCCAGGATCTACTCTGGAGGCAGAAGGCGGCCTTCTCCGACGCCGTCGGCCACTCGATGGTGGACGGGCTGAAGGAGTATGCGGAGACGAAATACTCGGACGCCGAGTTCGAGGCCCGGCGGCAGAAGTACGATTACGCGCGGCCCTTCACGAAGGAGAGCCTTTTATACCGCGAGATTTTCGAGAAATACTATCCCGGCCAGGCGCATATGATACCCGGCTTCTGGATGCCGAACCCCTCCTGGCCCGGCTGCGGCGTCTCCGACCCCAGCGCCCGCGTCCTCGCAAACTACGGCGAGAGCGGGAAATAAATCGCCTCCCAATCTTCTCTCTCCCCCATAGAAGCCGCGCCCCGGAATTTTTCCGGGGCGCGGTGAATATCAAGCGCCCGGGATTCGGCCTCCCGGGCGCGTTCACTTCGGAGCGGGCGGCCTCAGCGCGCGCGGTAGTCCTCCATCATGCTGGAGAAGAGCTCCTTGGTGGTGGGCGGAGTGTAGCTTATCGCGTTGGCGCCGGCCTCGACGGTGCGCATTATGCTCTCCTCCTCGCCGCCGCCGGTGGCGATGATGGGCACGTCGGGGAAGTCGCGGCGTATCGCGCGGACGACCTCGGGCGTGCGGGCCGCGGCGGAGACGTTGAGGATGCTGGCCCCGGCCTCGAGCCGGGCGGCGATATCCGTCTTCTCATTGACCACGGTGACGACGAGCGGGATGTCTATGTACCCAGAGATGCGCTTGATGTCCTCGTTGCCTATGGGCGCGTTGACGACGACGCCCATCGCGCCCTCGGTCTCCGCGTCCCAGGCGAGCTGGAGCGTGCGTATGCCCTGCGTGGTGCCTCCGCCGACGCCGCAGAAGACGGGCAGGGAGGAGTATCGCAGTACGCTTGAGGATATCGTGGGCTGCGGCGTGAAGGGGTACACGGCGAGCACCGCGTCCGCGTTGCAGTTGCGGATTATGGCTATGTCCGTCGTGAACACAAGCGACTTTATCCGCCGGCCGTTGACCAGGATGCCGCTGGCCTTCCGGGCCGCCTCGGGCACCTTGAGTATGTGATGCCTCAGCTTGCTGTTTATCTGCGGCACGTATTTCCGGCTCTTGGAGCCGGGCACGGCGGGCGTGTTCTCCGCCATGCGGTCCGAGAGCTTCTCGGCGAGCCTGTCCGCAATCTTGTCTTCGAGCATATGTCTATCCTCCCGGGGCAAATTTTTTTAAACATTATACCACAGACGTGCCGGTAAAAAAAGCAGCTAATTGTTAAAATTCGCCGAGGTATTCGCTTTTGAGGCTGAGCACGCGCAGCACGCTTTCGTCTATGCGCTCCTCGCTCAGCCAGCCGAGCTCCACGGCCTCGCTGAGATAGCTCACGACGCCGGGTATGTCGCTGACGCCCAGGAGGATGTCTGCGCCGGCCTCGAGCGCGAGCAGGCAGCGCTCGCGCATGTCGTATTGGGCAAGCGCGCCCATGTCGAGCCCGTCGGTGACGACGACGCCGTCCCAGCCGAGCTCCTCCCGCAGCAGGCCGGTCACGACCGCCTCGCTGAGGCTGGCCGGGTACTCGGGATCTATGGCGGTCACGGTGATATGGCCCACCATGACCATGTCGGCCCCGGCCTCCATGCCCGCGATGAATGGCTTCAGCTCGCCGGCCATGAGCTCGTCCACGCTCTTGCCGACCACGGCCGCGCCGGTGTGCGTGTCCGTCGAGGTGTCGCCGTGGCCGGGAAAGTGCTTGACCGAGCATATCACGCCCGCGGCGTGGAAGCCCTCGACCGCGGCGGGTATGAGCGTCGCGGCCTCGTCGAAGTCGTCGGAGTAGGCCCTGTCGCCTATGACGGTGTTGGCCGGGTTCGTCCAGACGTCCGCGACGGGCGCGAAGTCCAAATTGAAGTGCAGCGCGGCCATGTCGGAGCCTATGGTGAGGGCGTTATTGTACGCGGTCTCGGTCCCGGCGTCCTTGTATGAGTACATGGGCCCCACCCAGGTGGTGCCGAGCTTGTACATGAGCCGGCCCACGTTCCCGCCCTCCTCGTCGGCGGAGATGAAGAGCGGTATTTTGGAGTAGCCCTGCGCGCCGTCTATCATGGCGAGCGTCTGCTCGCGCGTGACGAGGTTGTCAAGCGAGTAGATAAAGCCGCCGACGGGATAGGCCTCGAGCGCGGCGCGCGTCGTCTCTCCCGCCGCGGTGACCGGCGAGACGCCCGTGAGGTCCTCGGGCCGGACTATCATGAGCTGGCAGAGCTTTTCCGTGAGCGTCATGCCCGCGAGGATTTCCTCGGCGCGGCTCGGCGTGGGCAAGGGCGTCGGCTCCGGCGTGGGCGAGGGCGTCGGCTCCGGCGAGGCCGTGACGGCGGCGGAGGGCGAGGGCGGGGCCGCCTCCGGCGCGCCGCAGCCCGCGAGCAGGGCGAGAATCAAAAGCGCAGCTATGGCGGATTTTTTCATATGGCATTGACCCTTTCAAAAAACGGTGCTAAAATAAATATTTGCGGGAATTATCCCGAGAGATTGTATCACAATGAGAAGGTTGAGTAAAGTATGGCTAAAATCGACATATTCTCCGGCTTCCTCGGCGCGGGCAAGACCACGCTTATAAAGAAGCTCATCTCCGAGGCCTACAAGGGCGAGAAGCTTGTCCTCATTGAAAACGAGTTCGGCGAGATCTCCGTCGACGGCGGCTTCCTCTCCGACGCGGGCGTGGAGATAACCGAGATGAGCTCCGGCTGCATCTGCTGCTCGCTTGTCGGCGACTTCGCCAAGGCCCTCGAGCAGGTCAAGGAGCAGTTCCACCCCGACCGTATACTCATAGAGCCGAGCGGCGTCGGCAAGCTCAGCGACGTTATCCGCGCCGTGCAGGACGTGGGCGACGCCGAGCTCGTGCCCGGCAGCTTCACCACCGTCGTGGACGCCACGAGGGCGAAGATGTATATGAAGAACTTCGGCGAGTTCTGGTGCAACCAGGTCGAGAACGCGGGCACGATAGTCCTCTCCCGCACCAAGGGCATGGGCGAGGGCAAGCTTGCCGCCTGCGTCGAGATGCTGCGCGAGCACAATCAGAGCGCCGTTATCGTCACCACGCCCTGGGATGAGCTCGACGGGGCGCAGCTGCGCGAGGCCATGGAGCGCGAGGACACCCTCTCCGCCGAGCTCGAGCGCCTTGCCCACGAGGCAGGGGAGGAGCACGGGGAGTGCTGCTGCGGGCACCACCACGAGCATGAGCATGAGCACGAGCACGACCATAACCACGAGTGCCACCATGACCACGACCACGACCATGAGTGCCACCACGATCACGACCACGACCATGAGCCCCACCATGACCATGAGCACCACCATCATCACCACGGCCACGACGCCGACGAGGTCTTCTCCAGCTGGGGCGCGGAGACCGCGCGCTTCTTCACCGAGGAGGAGATAAGCTCCGCGCTCGAGGCGCTGGACAGCCTGAGCTGCGGCCAGGTCGTCCGCGCGAAGGGCTACGTCCCCGCGGAGGGCGGCTGGATATACTTCGACTACGTCCCCGGCGAGAGGAACGTCCGCCGCGGCGGCGCCGCCGTGACGGGCCGCGTCTGCGTCATAGGCGCGCATCTGGACGCCGACGGTCTCAAGGAGCTGTTCCGCCTTGGCTGAGAATCAGATACCCGTCTACCTCTTCACCGGCTTCCTCGAGGGCGGCAAGACGAAGTTCATACAGGAGACGCTGGAGGACAAGCGCTTCAACAAGGGCGAGCCGACGCTGCTCCTCGTCTGCGAGGAGGGGCTGGAGGAGTATGCGCCCGAGCAGTTCTCCGGCCACCGCGTCAAGCTCAAGGCCGTGGAGGACGAAGAGGATTTGAACCCCGAGAACCTCACGAAATGGCTCGCGCAGGCGGAGGCCGAGCGGGTGCTGGTCGAGTATAACGGCATGTGGATGCTCGACAGCCTCTATAACGCCCTGCCCGAGGGCTGGCTTGTGGCGCAGGAGTTCATGTTCGCCGACGCGACGACGTTTTTGAGTTATAACGCCAACATGCGCCAGCTCACCTACGACAAGCTCAAGAGCGCGGAGCTGGTGGTCTTCAACCGCTTCAAGCCCGAGATGGACAAGATGGACTTCCACAAGATTGTCCGCGCCGCCTCACGCCGGGCCGACATTGCCTACGAGGCCGCGGACGGGAACGTGGTCTACGACGACATCGTTGACCCCCTGCCCTTCGACATAAACGCGCCCATAGTCGAGGTCGGCGACCGCGACTACGCCCTCTGGTACCGCGACGTGGCCGAGGAGCCCAAGAAGTATGCGGGCAAGACCGTGCGCGTCAAGGCCCGCTGCGCCGTGAACCGGGGCATACCCAGGGGCTGGAGAGTCCTGGGCCGGCACGTCATGACCTGCTGCGAGGCGGACATCGCCTTCCACGCCTTCGTCTGCGACTTCTCCGCCGTCGAGGACGGGGAGAGCGACGGCTGGTATGTTGTGACGGCGAAGATGGAGTATAAGTTCCACCGCTCCTACGGCCGCCGAGGCCCCGTCCTCACCGCCCTGAGCGCCGAGAGCTGCGAGGCGCCCGACCCGAGCGTCGCCACCTTCTATTGAGCGGCGCGGGAAATTAAAATGCGCCCGGGAAGCCCTCGCTTCCCGGGCGCTTTCGCGTCTTTTTCAGGCCGCGCCGGGCGTTTTCGCGCCCGGCGCGTTGAGTTCACCATTGGGTGAGCTCGAGGTAGAGGTCCTTATACTGCCTGGCGGAGTTGGTCCAGGAGACGTCCTTGGCCATGTCGCGCTGGACGACCTCGTCCCAGTGATAGCGGTTGTTGAAGTAGAGGCTCTTGGCGCGGTTGACGGCGTCGAGCAGGAGGCCGGACTCGTAGCGGTCGAAGGTGAAGCCG
>DVJK01000217.1 GCA_018716795.1 Candidatus Scatomorpha merdipullorum
TTCCGTCCGACAGACCGGGCAGCTGCATATTGAGGCCAGGCTCGCGGCCGCCGGCGTGGAGCGCGCCGGGCTTGAATACCTCGAGACGGTCGACGACGGCGAGGTGCGCCTGACCTGGATTGCCGAGGACGGCACGGTCATATACGACACCGACGCCGAGGCCGGCGAGATGGAAAACCACGCCGAGCGCGAGGAGTTCCGCGAGGCGCTCCGCTACGGCGCGGGCGAGGGCGAGCGCACCAGCTCCACCCTCTCGGAGAAGACGGTGTACTACGCGATACGCCTCTCGGACGGGAGCGTGCTGCGCACGGCGGAGTCGCACTACACCCTGCCCGCGCTGCTCATGGGGATAATCCAGCCGCTGGTCCTGATTCTCGTGCTGGCCCTGCTTCTCTCCGGCTGGCTGGCCAGCCGGCTTTCGAAGCGCATCGTCGGCCCGCTCAACGCCATCGACCTCGACAAGCCCCTTGAAAACGACGCATACGACGAGCTCAGCCCGCTGCTCACCCGCGTGGAGCGGCAGCAGCGGCAGATAAGCGGCCAGCTTGAGGAGCTGCGCCGCCGCAAGGAGGAGTTCGCCGCCATAACCGATTCCATGAGCGAGGGCCTTATCCTCATAGACAGCCGGGGCACGGTGATGAGCGTCAACCCCAGCGCGAGGAAAATCTTCGGCGCGGACGCCTCCAGCGAGGGGCGCGACGTCCTGACCGTGGACCGCAGCCCGGAGCTTCGCACCCTGCTTGAAAAGAGCGCCGGCGGCGGGCGCGCCGAGTGCTGCATAAGCCGCGGCGAGCGCGAATACCTGCTCACCGCCAGCCCCGTCGTCACGGGCGGGGAGCGGCAGGGCACCGTGCTGCTGGCCGTCGATGTGACGGAAAAGCAGCGCGCCGAGCGGCTCAGGCGCGAGTTCACCGCCAACGTCTCGCACGAGCTCAAGACGCCGCTGCACTCGATAATGGGCTCGGCGGAGCTCCTGCAGGACGGGCTCGTGCGCCCCGAGGACCGCGACCGCTTCCTGGGCCGGATACGCAGCGAGGCCGCGCGCCTCGTCCAGCTGGTGCAGGACGTGATAGACCTCTCCCGCCTCGACGAGGGCGAGGAGTTCCCGCGCGAGGACGCCGACCTCATGGCCATGGCCCGCGAGGTCGCGGCCTCGCTCGCCGACGAGGCGGAGCGGCGAAAGGTCGCCCTCACGGTCTCCGGCGAGGGCGGAACGATCCGCGGCGTGCGCCGCCTGCTCTGGGAGATAATCTGGAACCTCGCCGAGAACGCGGTCAAATATTCCCGGCCCGAGGGCGGCAGAGCCGATATCTCAGTGAACACCCTGCCCGACGGCCGCGTGCGCCTCACCGTCTCCGACGACGGCGTCGGCATCCCGCCCGAGGCGCAAAGCCGCGTCTTCGAGCGCTTCTACCGCGTCGACAAAAGCCACTCGCGCGAGACCGGCGGCACCGGCCTCGGCCTCTCCATAGTCAAGCACGCGGCCCAGTACCACGGCGCCGATGTAGAGCTCGAAAGCGAGCCCGGCAGGGGCACGACGATAAGCGTGACGTTCCAAAAACGCGCGGACTGAGCGCGAAGGGCGGCCCCGCCGCCCCGCTTTCACAGTGCTTTCCCTCCAAAGCCCGCCGCCGGAAGCCCGGCGGTGGGCTTTCAGCTTGCCGAAAAAGCTTTTTGAAAAGCCGAGGGCCGGTCCTGCGACCGGCCCTTTTCCGCGCTTCGCGGGCAAAAAATAAGCCGCGGGGCGGCCGCGGTTGGATAAAACAGTAAAATTATGAGAGGGCATAAAAAAAGAACATCTGACCCCCACTCGACTCGTCTCGCAAACACAATCCATACGCGCTCATCTGAGCCTCTGAGTACTTTTCGTTCTTAATGGAACCCGGGTGTTGACTTTCCAGCCGTGCCTCGGATAAAATCCTCGGCCTTACTTTGCTTTTTGGCCTTGCCGGGCGTATATTTCCTTTAAGCTTCTGAAAAGCTCTCGGGTTTTACCGAGCTTAAGGATTGCCGCTTGATTTGCCTTTGTGGGAGTCAGATGCCATGATTCTTGGTATCTAACATCCATTTAACCTCTCTTTCTACTGATTTCGGTTTGCCGGAAACGCGCGATCTGCCTTGATATACATCCTCATGAGTTCCAACTGTTTTGCAGCCTGTTCGTCTCATCGGACCTGTGCTTTAAGAAAAGCTGTGCTTGAATCAGTGGCTGCCCAATTAAATCTTCCCTTGGCGCGCTGTCGTTTCCATGCGGTTATCCGATACCTGATAAGGCGATGGCTTTTCGCCTTGGCCCTTATCTTTCCTTGGTCACAATATACCACTGTCAGAGCAAAATGTCAACAGAAAATATACTTGTTTCACAGTTTTGTCGGACTTAACAAAAATTTTACCGCGCCGAAAAATCTGCTTGCAAGAGAGCGCGGCTCTGTGATAAAATGCTTTTGTTGCGGGATTTCCCGCCGAAGGCCCCGGGGAACATCCGGGGCCCTTTTTCGTCGCTTCTATGAGACGTGCGGCGGGCCGCAGTCCGTATGCCCGCTCTTTTGACCGGAGGTGAGAACATGCCCCGTTACGACGACTACTATCCCGAGGACTATCCGCCTCCGCGGCGGTATTACCGGCGCAGGCGGCGCCGCGGCCGCGCCGGGCTTGTAATCTTCGCGCTCATACTGCTTTTGGCGCTCTTCTTCGTCTGGCGCTTCACGGAGGGCTTCACGACCTTCGCCGGCCCGGACATGAAAAACGTGCAGTCGGAGCTTACATATTCCCTCGAGGCCCTGGCCGGCGAGATAAGGCCGGAGATGCGCGTGGACGAGTGCGGCCTCGACTATAAGGCCGAGCTTGAAAGCCTCGCCGCGGAGGAGCCGGAGCTGGCCGACAGGCTGCTTTTCATCGCCGACCACCTGGAGATATACACGGAGGAGGCCGTCAAGACGGCCCTTGCAGGGGAGGAGAAGCTGGACTTCGCGCTGCTGCTGCCCTTCCGCGGCGAGGATGAGAGCGGGCTGAACGCCGTCGTCTCCGTCGAGGCGGGCGAGACGCCCTATCTCATACAGTACGACACGCGCTGGGCCTACCACGCCTACGGCAGCTCCGTCATGGGCATAACCGCCTGCGGCCCGACCTGCCTCTCCATGGCGGCGATAGGCCTCACGGGCGACGCGTCGGCGACGCCCGCGCGCGTCGCGGACTACGCCGAGAGCGCCGGGCACTACGTCCCGGGCGCGGGCACGGCCTGGACGCTCTTCACCGACGGCGCGGCGGCCTTCGGCCTCAGAGGCACGGCGATGGAGACGGACAAGTCCGCGATGAAGGCGGCGCTGGACGAGGGGAAGCTGCTCGTCGCGAGCATGCTGCCCGGCGACTTCACGACAAGCGGGCACTTCATCCTCATCGTGGACCACGGCCTCTTCGGCTTCCGTGTCTACGACCCGAACAGCCCGGAGCTCAGCTCTAGGAGCTGGAGCTTCGACAAGCTCGCGCCGCAGACGGCCCAGCTCTGGAGCCTCGAGGCCGCCCCGAGGACGGAGACGGGCGCCGGCGCGCTCTACTACGCCGACTGCGAGGAGTTCATAACCCTGCGCGCGGAGCCGGACGTCGGCTCCGAGGCCCTGACCACCATACCCAGGGGCGCGCAGATGAGCTACGTCTCCGCCGCCGGGGAATTCGCCTGCGTCGACTATCAGGGCCAACGCGGCTACGTCCTCGCGAGCTATATCGCGCCCGTCCCCTCCAAGCCGGAGCCCGAGCCCGCCGAAACCGAAAGCTCGCTCATCGACAAGGCGAAGGAGTGGCTGGACAGGCTGAGCTGAAAGGCCTCGCTAAGGTTTCGCCGCCCTGCGGCGAAATAATTGGCATCGAATTCAAATATAAGGCGAATTCGCGCCGAATTCGCCGATTTTCGGGCGAGCTTTGCCCGCCCGAAAATTCTTCTCGCGGAGCGGAGTGTGAAAAAATGACCGGCCCTCAGGCCGGTCATTTTCTTTGCGCGCAGCGAAGCGCCGGTCCTCATCGCCCGAAGGGCGGGAGACCCTATTGGCTGAAAAGGCCGTCGAGGCCTTTTCAGCCACGCAGCGCGCCTCACTCGAAGAGGTACACGCGCAGCTCGTAGGGCCGGGCGGTGAAGGCGTTGTTGACGACGACGTTGAGCTCGTGATTCTTGAGCACCAGCTCGCCGTCGAGCAGGTTGAAGCCC
>DVJK01000218.1 GCA_018716795.1 Candidatus Scatomorpha merdipullorum
GTGCCATATCAACAGATCGAAGGGAGGATGACAGATGAATTTTTTGGAAAGGGCAAATGAGCTTTTTGACGAAATGGTGGAGTGCCGCAGGCATATCCACCGCAACGCTGAATGCGGTATGGAATTGCCGCTTACCGTAGAGTATGTAAGTGAGAAATTGCGAAGCTACGGTTATGAGCCTAAACCTGTGGCCGGAGGCATCGTGTGCACGGTCGGGAGCGGCGAGCGCACAATGCTCCTGCGCGGAGACATGGACGCGCTGCCTCAGACTGAGGTGAGCGGAGTGCCCTTCGCCTGCGAAACCGGGGCCTGCCATTCCTGCGGGCACGATATGCACACCACGATGCTGCTGGGAGCGGCGAAAATGCTCAAGGAGTGCGAGAGCGAGCTGAAGGGCACCATCAAGCTTATGTTCCAGCCGGGTGAGGAGCTGCTGGAGGGTGCCAAAGCGATGATCAAGGCCGGGGTGTTGGAAAATCCGGTCGTCGACTGCGCTATGGCGATACACTGCTATCCCGGAGACAGCTGCTCAATACGCTACAGCCACGGCAGGGCCATGGGCGCTTCCGTGTTCAGGATACTCGTCCATGGGAAGGAGAGCCACGGAGCAAGACCGTATGAAGGGGTATCCGCAGCCGCTGTGGCATCAGAGATTCTTCTGGCGGGACAGCGTTTGGTTTCGAACGAGCTGCAGGAGGGCAATGGAGACATCGTGACTTTTGGCATCATATCCTCGGGCAGCGCCTCAAACATCGTGCCCGGCGAGGCGGTCCTGGAGGGCTCCATCCGCTCCTATGAAAACGACAACATCGCTTTTTTGAAGAGGCGGCTTGACGAAATCGCCCAAAATATAGCTGCGGCAAACCGCGCCACGGCCGAGGTCGTATACCTCAGGGAGGTTCGCGCCTTCCAGAACGACAGGGAGCTTGTGGATCAATTTGCCGGCTGCTTTGAGGCGCTTACGCGTAAATGCGTTTTCCTGGAGGGAAATACGCCCGGCTCTGAGGACTTCGCCGAGATAGGCGCGCTCGTGCCCTCCATGCTTGTGAACATCGGGGTGGGCAGCCCCGAGGAAGGATACATATGGGGACCTCACAATCCTCACAGGATTTTCAGCGAGGAGGCGCTCAAAACCGGAGCGGCCTGCTACGCCGCCTGCGCACATCACTGGGCCTCCGGGCAGTGAGCGTGGCGTGAAAAATCCGCCTGGGAGGTGTGTGAATTGACTTTCGCGTGGGCCTTTACCGTGCTGGTCGGCATCTACTACGTCAGCACCGTGATAAACAGCCTGACCAGGGGCAGGATCGGTACCGCCTTTACGAGCTTTGTGCTCATGCTGCTTGGCTTCTGGAGCGGGCTGTTTCCAAAAGATATTGTGGGCATATCCGAGCTGCACGGGCTGTATTCCATATTGAACCTTACCATACTGATACATGTGGGCACATCATTCGATCCAAAGCAGTTCAAGAGGGAGTGGAGGCTCGTCGTAATTATAATAGCCGGAATACTGGGCATGGCATTTTTGGTGTTCACCGTGGGCGGCGCCATCTTCGGGACGCAGGTGTGCATCGCAGGTTTCCCGGTATATCTGGGCGCCGTCGTCGCGCTGAACATCATGCATCAGGCTGCGGTGGAGGCCGGAAGTATGGATTTGGCCGCCTTCGTGCTGCTGATTCAGGCAACGCAGGCGCTGATAGGCATTCCGCTTATAGGAACCGGCGTCCGGATGGAAGGCCGCCGCCTGCTCGGGCTCAAAAGCGATGCCCGGCTCAAGGGCGGCCCGGGCAGTGTGGCTCCGGAGACGTACATGGCGGACGGCGCGCCCAAGCTCATCGACCGCCTGCCCAAGCGACTGGACAACCCCTTCCTGCACCTCCTGCTGGCCGCGTTCTATGGAGCGCTGGCCGAGCTCATAGCCCGCTATACCGGAGCGCTCACGGGCGGGATTATAGGTGTCGCCGTCGTCGGCATCGTGCTGGGCATGCTGCTCCGGCAGCTGGGGCTCATATCGAGGAACCCGATAGACCGGGCCGGGCTCATGCCCGTGCTGCTGTTCGCGATGATAACGGTTATGAGAAGCTCGCTCGCGGAGCTCTCGCCCTACACGCTGCTGGAGTACCTTGTTCCCCTGCTGGGCCTCTTCGCCATAAGCGCGGCGGGCATGTACGGCGCGGCGTACCTTGTCGGCAGGAAGCTCGGCTATCACAAGGGGATGATAATGGCCTGCGTGTTTTGCTGCTTCGCGGGTTATCCGCTGAACTATCAGGTGGCGCTTGAGAACATTCAGCTCATGACGGAGGACGCGGAGGAACGGGAATACCTGAAGAACGAGATCGTGCCCAAGATCGTGCTCGGCAGCGTTCTTATCGTTTCGGTGACTTCCGTAATCCTGGCCGGTATTTTTTCAACCATGCTTTAAGCAGAGAAAAAAGGAGGAAAATATGGAGACAAAAAAGCTGAGTATTAAAACCGCGAGCTATCCATTACCTGAGGATGCGCCCAAGAGGCTGAAGCTCTTCGTCATTTTGACGCCCATGTTCTTCATGCTGGCCATATCCCTGCCGAGCTTCATACGCCAGCAGCTCACTCCGGTCATCTGCGAGGAGGCGAACTCCACCGCGTATTACAGCCTGATAATGCTCATAAGCACAATGTCAGGCAGTATCTTCTCCCCAATCGTCGGCAAGCTGGGAGACCTATACGGTCGCAAGCGGCTCTCCCTCTTCTGTCTTGTGCCCTTCGCAGGCAGCCTCATACTCTGCGGCCTGGCCAGAGGCCCGGTCCTGCTCGCGATAAGCTACGCGCTGATCGGCATCTTCTACTCCGGCCTCGACTCCGCCACAAACGGCATGGTGATGGACGCCTTTAACCGCAAGGACAGCACCCAGATCCTAGGCGTGCTTAACGCGGCCAACACCATCGCGGGTATCCTCGGCCCGATACTCATCGGCTACCTTGCCGACCTCATCGGCGCGCAGAAGTCCATGATCATTCTCGCCGCCGTCGTCATGGCCGCCTGGGTTCTGATCCTCGTGGGCTATCCCGACATCAGGAACATCAAGCGCGACGTCGTCATCGACTACAAGGGCGTCATACTCCTCCCGGTCGCCATCGGCCCTATCTGTGTCGCCATTGCGGTCGGCGGCAACCAGCTGCCCTGGAACTCGCCCTGGATTATAGCCATGTTCGTTGTCTCCGTCATCTGCTGCGTCCTCTTTGTCCGGACGGAGAAAAAGCAGAAGCAGCCCATCGTCAACATCGGCCTGCTGAAGAACAAGATGATCATTCCCGCGCTGCTCTTCATGTTCGCGTGGAGGGCCATGCAGTCCCTTCTCACGTACTTCAACCTCTACTGCCGCGAGGTGCTCGAGTTCTCTTCCACCCAGCTCGGCTCGCTGCAGTTCTTCCTCTGGGTGAACGTAATCGTCGCCGTTCTGGTGGGCAGATACCTGAGCAGGAAGAAAAATTACAGGCTCATCTTCTCCATATCGGCCATACTCAGCGTCCTCGCGCCGCTGCTGTTCTTCCTGTTCATGCGCCCTGGCCTGCCCTTCTTCTGGGCGGTCGTGCTCCGCATCCCGCAGATAATCATGGTCGGATTCTGCATGGCCCCGATGAACATGTACCTCGGCGAGATACTCAAGGCCGAGGAGCGCGGCATGGGCCTCGCAATCAACATGTTCTTCATCAACCTGGGCACTTCCGTGTTCAACGCCATTTTCTCAGCGGTGATGAACCTGTTCCCCGGCGGCATAGCCGACGCCTTCGGCCCGATGTGCCTTGTTGCCGTGGGTATTGGAGTTATAAGGCTGCTGGTTGTACTGGTCGGAATCAAAAACCGGATCCAAGCAAATAGCTGATTGTCTCGGTGACGAGAAGCAAACACGAAGGACGACCGGCCCAGCCGCTTGCCGTTCAATTGTCCGAAACCGCCCGGCACTGTTGTGCCGGGCGATGTGTTTGCGGGGTATGACATCGCAGACGACATACTCTCAAAAGATACGATGTAAAGTGCTTGTAATATCTTGCAATATTTTATTAAAAATGTACAGCATATGTCTAAACACAGTGTTCATGTTTCAACTGCAGCAATACGTCGAAAAGCAAAGCGCGGGCAAGTTTTTTGCCCGCGCTTTGGCGTTTTGCCATATCGGCCCGTCAGGTCTCGGGGCGGACGGAGAGCTCCATTGAGTCGCCCTTACGGAGCCCTCCCACACGCTGAGGAGAGAGCGCGCCAGAGCGGGAGTCCGATTTTTGACCTCTATAATATTTATGCGTGCCCCTCCTTTCGCGCCGTCAGTGCATCCGAAGCCTCTGCGCCGCGGCTCAATCCAGCGAACGGTAAAACTCCGTCAACAGCTCCGCGAGCGCCTCGGGGCGCTCCTCGTTCACTACGTGGCCCGTACCCGGCAGTATTTTCAGCCCGGCGTTTTGAATGTGCCGCGCCAGATACTCCGCCGAGGCCAGGTTTGCGCGGTCGTTCGAGCCGCATACAACGAGCGCGGGGCAGGCGACGCCGCCCAGGCGGCCCCTGAAGTCGAGGTTTTTCATCGACCTCCCGAGGGCGAAGGTGTTCCGCTTGTCGAAGGCCATGCCCTTAAAGGCGGAGTTCGGCAGCAGCCTGAAGACCAGGTTCTGCAGGGCGAAGGCCGCCCTCGGCACCCTGTGCGGCGTGCCGATGAGGACGAGGCTCTTTGCCTTCTCCGGGCGGCGCAGGGCATAGTCCAGCGCGAGTATGCCGCCGAGCGAGAGGCCGCAGAGGTGAATCGGGCCCTCGATTCCGGCGCAGTACGCCTTGAGGGCGGCGCGCAGGTTCTCAAAGCTCGCCTCCCTGCCGCCGAGGAGCGCGGAGAGCCCGGGGCGGAGCGTCTCCCAGTCCGAGGGCAGGAGCGCGGCCGTCCGATCCCAGCTCTCCGGCCCGTGGCCGGTGCCGTGGAGCAAAATTATCCTGTCCATAAGCCTGGGTTACAGTATGATGAGCTCCTTCGGGGCCTTCGTGATGTCCTCATTCCCGTCGCCCGTGAGGTAGAGCACATCCTCTATCCGGACGCCGAATTTGCCGGGCAGGTATATGCCGGGCTCGGCGGATATGACCGCGCCCTCGCCGAGCGGTTCGCCATTGCGAGGGGAGGCGGTGGGGCTTTCGTGGACGTCGAGGCCCACGCCGTGGCCGAAGCCGTGGCCGAAGTATTCGCCGAAGCCGGCGGCGGCAATGACCTTCGCGGCGGCGTTGTGTACCTCGGCGCCGGTGGCGAAGGGCTTCGCGGCGGCGATGCCGGCGAGCTGGGCGCGCAGGACGGTGTCGTACACGTTCGTCATCTCGTCCGTAGCGGAGCCGACGGCGACGGTGCGCGTCATGTCGGAGCAGTAGCCGTGATAGACGCAGCCGAAGTCCATGGTGACGAAGTCGCCGGATTTTATGACGCCCTCGCCGGGCACGCCGTGGGGCATGCTGGTGTGCGCGCCGGTGATGGCGATGGGGTCGAAGCTGTTGCGCTCCGAGCCGCGGCGCAGCATCTGATAGGTGAGCTCGGCGGCGAGCTCGCGTTCCGTAAGGCCGGGCTTTATCATGGGCAGCACGGCCTCGAGCGCGGCCTCGGCGATGCGCTGCGCGGCGATGAGCGTGTCCAGCTCATCGCGGGTCTTGTGCGCGCGCAGGCCGTTTATGACGCTGTCCGCGCCGACAAAGGGCCGGCCCACCGTGCGCTCGAGCGTGATGAAGAGCATGTGCGAAAGCCGCGTCTCCTCCGCGCCTATCTCGCCGGGTATATCCCTGCATATGTCGCGGACTATCGAGCCGAGCGGGCGTTCGACGGTGTTCTGGACCACCTCCACGCCCTTATGGCAGCGAAGGCGCGCGTCCTCGATGTGCCGCGAGTCGGTTATGAGCCAGGCGCGGCCGGGCGTGACTATGGCCGCGCTGTCCATGGGCATATAGCCCGTGGCGAAGAAGATGTTCCTGTCGTTGAGCAGGAGCAGGGCGCCGAGCTTCGCGCGCTCCACGGCCTGCTGAAGCCTTTCAAGCTGTGTCATGGTATTCCTCACTTTGCGTTTATTTCTCATTCCCCGCCGCTCGTGTCGGCGAGGCATATGTCCTCAGGGCTCATCGCGGCGGTGAGCAGCGCCTCGCCGGAGCTGACGCTCACGCGCTCGACGCCCTCCACGGCGCAGAAGCTCAGCGTGAGGCAGCAGTCGGCCGCGCTGCGGCGGTATCCGCTCAGCGAGGCATAGCCCGCCGAGACGCTGAGCCGGAGCTCCCCGTCCGCGAGCTCCCAGCCCTCTATGCGGACGCCGTCGGGCAGGGGATTTGCAAGCTCCGGGTCCGCGGGAGCGGAGTTGAAGGCCTCCGCGACGGCGTCAATATCGCCTAGCGAGGCGTCCACGTGCACCGTTTCGGCGCGGACGGCGGGGCCGTCGCTCAGATAATAGGGCAGCACGGCGCGGTATACCTCCACCTCCAGCGTGCGCGAGGCGCAGCCGCCGAGCGCCGCGAGGGCGAGGGCGAGGAGCAGTACGAAAGCCTTTTTCATTCGCCGCCCTCCTTTGCCTTCACCGGGAAGCGGACGCAAAAGCGCGTGCCGCCGCCCTCCCGGGCCGAGACCTCGATGCTTCCGCCCAGGGCCGCCACGGCGTCGTGGACAATCGAGAGGCCGAGGCCGGAGCCGCCGCGCTCGCGCGAGCGGGCCTTGTCCACCCGGTAAAAGCGCGAGAAGATGTTGGGCAGGTCCTTCTCCGGGATGCCTATGCCCGTGTCCTCCACCGTGAGCAGGACGCGGCCGTCCTCGCGCCGGACGGAGACGAACACGCGCCCGCCGGGCACGTTGTACTTCACCGCGTTCTCGGCGAGGTTGAAGATTATCTGGTACACGTCGTCCTCCGGCGCGCTTATGACGCAGCCGGGCTCGCACTCGCAGTCCAGGGCGATGCCGGTCTTGCCGGCGAGGGGCGCGAGACGGCGCAGCGTGTCCTTCGCGGCCTCGCCCAGGTCGACGTCCACGCGCCTGACGTGCGCGCCGTCGTCGCGCCGGGAGAGGTCGAGCAGCTTCTCCGAGGTGCGCCGGAGCCTTTCGGTCTCGCTCGAGATGTCCTCGATGAACTCCCGGGCGGTCGCGGCGTCCATGTTCTCGCTCTCCAGGATGGAGTCGGCCAGCAGGCGTATCGAGGCCAGGGGCGTTTTGAGCTCGTGCGAGGCGTCGGAGACGAAGCGGCGGCGCTGCTCCTCGGTCTTCTGAAGCGTCTCGGTCATGGAGTTGAAGTCGGCGTAGAGCTCGCTGAGCTCGTCCGAGCCCTCGACCGCGACGCGCTGGGCGTAGTTGCCCTCGCGCACTGTGCGCACGGCCTGCGAGAGGCGGGTTATGCGCCCGGTGAGGCGCCGCGTGAAGATTATCGTGATGGCCAGCGCGAGGGCCAGGGCCAGGGCGGAGACGGTGGCGAGCCTGTCGCGGAAGGCGATGAGGATTTCCGCCTGCTCCGCGTCCCGCTCGCAGAGGTACACCGCGCCCAGCATGGCCCCGTCGCGGTAGACCGGCAGGGCGGCGCGGGAGAGGTAGGCCCCGCCGGAGAAGCTCGACCAGAACACCTGCTCGCCCTCGAGCGCGCGGACGAGCTCGGCAAAGAGGGCGTATTTGCCCTCGGCGGAGTCGCCGCTGCTGTCGTAGAGCACGCGGCCGGCGGCGTCCGTGACCATAAGCCGCTCCAGCCCGGAGACGCCGAGCAGCTCGATAACCTGCGCGGCCCCGTCGCCGGAGAAGCTGTCCAGGCCCGAGAGGGAGGAGGCTATAACGCTCGCCTGCTCGAGCAGGGAGCTCTCCTTTTCCTTGAAGACGATGTCGCGCGAGGCGGCGACGGGATAGGTGTTGAGCAATATGAGCAGCGCGGCTATGAGCGCGAAGAAGCCCAGCACGAGCCTGAACTGCACCCGCCCGGTGAACCTCGCGAGCTTTTTTTCGCCCTTCGCCCTCATTCGGCGAGGTAGTAGCCGACGCCCCACTTGGTGATGATGAGCTTCGGCGAGGCGGGATCGTCCTCAAGCTTTTCGCGCAGGCGGCGGATGTGTACGTCGACGGTGCGCGCGTCGCCCTGATAGTCGTAGCCCCAGACGAGGTCGAGGAGGCTGTCGCGGCTGTACACCCGGCCCGGCGAGCGCATGAAGAGCTCGATGAGGTCGAATTCGCGGGCGGTGAGGTCAACGGCCGCGCCGTTTTTCTTCGCCGTGCGCTTTTCCGTGTCCAGCGTGACGCCGCCGTGCTCGAGGATATGCGAGGGCGTCGCGCCGGGCTGCGAGGCGGTTATGCCCGCGCGGCGCAGCAGGGCGCGTATGCGCGCCTTGAGCTCGAGGATATTGAAGGGCTTGGTGATATAGTCGTCCGCGCCGGACTCGAAGCCCATGAGCTTGTCCGAGTCCTCGCTGCGCGCGGTGAGCATGATGATGGGCACGGTCGAGGTCTGGCGTATCCGCTGGCAGGCCTCCAGCCCGTCGAGCCCCGGCATCATGAGGTCGAGGATGATGAGGTCATAGCCGCCCTGCGCGGCCATCTGCACCGCGGTCGCGCCGTCATAGCAGGCCTCGACGGAGTATCCCTCGTTCTCGAGATTGAATTTTATGCCCTTGACGAGCAGCTTTTCGTCGTCCACAACGAGTATTTTCATTGGCTGTCCTCCACGCAGATATAGTCGATGAGCCCCTCGACCAGCTCGAGGCTGAAGCCCGGGATGGCCAGCAGCTCGTACTCCCCGCCGAAGCCGCCGTACTTTTCGCGGTATTCGAGGATGTCCCGCGCGCGGGCCGGGCCTATGCCCGGCAGGAGCTCCAGCGCGGCCGCGTCCGCCCTGTTGATGTCTATCCGCCCGTCCGCGCCCTGGTATTCAAAGCGGGGCTGGGCCCCGCCGCGCTCGGTCTCGACGCCGGGAGCGGCCGCCGGGCGCAGCAGCACGGCGAGGGCGAGCAGCGCGCAGGCCGCGAGCATGACGGCCTGCCGGGCGCTGAGGGGCTTTTTCATGCCGGAACCTCCTTTGCACGAGTTCGTCATAATCTTCGAGGGGCATACTGGGGGCTTGCTTTTCCGGCCCGGTGACAGTATAATTAATGTGTGCGCGCTTTAAACGCCGGATTCCGGGCGCGCGCCGTTCTGAGGTATTATACCATGACGGCGCAGCCGGCAGGGTATAATGTGTCATCTTTTTCGGTTGCCCCGCCAGGGGCGAGAAAAAGGACTTGAAATCCAAGTATTATATCCGCCCTGAGGATATAATACCACATTCGCACGGGGATGGATATGAAAAAAATAAAGATACTTTCGCTGATTTTAATATTTTGCCTGGCCCTGGCCCTGACGGCGCCGGGCACGCTCGCCGCGGAGGGCGAAGAGCTCGCCCCGCCGGAGCTGGACAGCGCCGCCGCCGTCGTCGCGGACGCGAACACCGGCCGCGTGCTCTACGCCTACAACGCGGACGAGCAGCGCTATCCCGCCTCGCTGACCAAGGTCATGACCGTCCTGCTGGCCGTCGAGGCCATAGAGCGCGGCGAGGTCACGACGGAGGACGCCGTCACCGCCGGGCAGGAGGCGCTTGAGGGCATGATAGCCGACGGCAGCACGGCGGGGATACAGCCGGGCGAGACGATGACGCTCGGCGACCTCATGTACTGCGCCATGCTCGGCTCCGCCAACGAGGCCTGCAACATCATCGCCGTACATATCTCCGGCTCCCTCGCGGCCTTCGTCGAGGACATGAACGAGCGCGCGGCTGAGCTCGGCTGCACGGGCACGCACTTCACGAACACGCACGGCCTGCCCGACGCCAATCACTACACCACGGCCCGCGACTTCACGCTCATAACCCTCGAGGCCATGAGCCACGACCTCTTCTTTGAGATTTCCGGCACCGTGAACTACACCGTGCCGGCCACGAACATGTCTGAGGAGCGGCAGCTTTCAAACTCCAACGGCCTCATAAATCCCGAGTGCCAGATCTATCCCGGGAACTACTACGAGTACGCCCGCGCCGGCAAGACCGGGCACACCAGCGACGCCGGCTACTGCCTGGCCTCCATGGCAGAGCGCGAGGAGGTAAGGCTCGTCGCCGTCGTCCTGGGCGGCAGCGCCGTGCAGAACGACAGCGGCTGGACCTACACAAACTTCTCCGACAGCCGCACGCTCTACAACTGGGTGTTCAACAACTTCAGCATGACCGAGGTGCTCAGCACCACCGAGCTCGTCACCAGCGTGAAGGTCAACCTGGCCGAGAACGACGGCATGGCCGTGCTCCGGCCCGCGGAGGCCGTCCGCGCCCTGGTGCCCGACAAGGGCTTCGATCCCGCCGGGCTCGAGCGCGACATCGTCATCTTCAGCGAGCGGGACGGCAGCGAGCTGACCGCGCCGATAGCCGCCGGGACCGTGCTCGGCGAGCTCACGCTCAAGCTCGACGGGGTGGAGCTCGGCAGCTGCAGCCTCGTCACCAGCGGGGCCGTGGAGCTCGCGCGCAGCGAGTTCATGAAGATGGAGATAGCCGGCTTCTTCGGGAACATATGGGTGCAGCTCATAATAATCGCCCTGCTCGCGGCCCTCGCGCTCTACATACTCAGCGTCGTGCGCTACCGCAAGCTGCACAAGCGGCATCTGCTCTCCGTGGCCGAGGCCGAGGCCCGCGCGGCGGAGCGCCGCCGCGAGGAGGAGAGGGGCCCCGCCCAGCCCGTTCCGCAGAGCGAGGAGAGGGCCGCCGTCATGGCCGGAGCGCCGCGCAGGGCGGCGCCGCGCGCGGCGCCGCACGACACCGGCGAGCTCGACAAGACCATCGTGCGCCCCTCGCCCGGGAGCGCGCCCGCGGCGCCGCGGCCGGGCCGGCCGCAGACGCCCGTCCGCGGCGCGGAGCAGCGCCCGAGCGGCCGTCCGCCCGCGGGAGACAAGGCCCGCCGCGACTATTTTGAGGAGTTCTTCCGCCAGAACGGCACGAACAGCCGCGGCGGGGAGCAGAACAAGCAGTAAGCCTCCGGCGCGGCCAAACGCCGCGCCGGTTCTTTTTTCGCCCGCGGCCCTTTGAGCCGCGCCGCGGGCGCTGAAATATCCCGAAATCTATGCCTGGAGGCGTTTTGATGAATCCCGCAGTAAACCTCAGCGGCGCCGCGCGCATCGCGATTATCCTCGCGCTGATATTCGCGGCGGTGCTTATAATCCACCTCATCGCCGGAAGCCGGAAGCTGGAGGGCCGCGCCGCCTATGTGGCGCTCTGCTGCCTCGTGGTGCTCTGCCTCTCGGGAGGCGCTCTGCTGTTCCTCTCCGAGGGCTCGCCCGACCCCGTGCAGATTGAGGGCTTTGAGCCCTTCGGGCCCGAGGACCTCTCCGCCGCCGCGTCGCTCATGGAGGAGACCGTCTCGCTGCAATATACGGACGGCGTCGCGGAGGGGCGCGCGGGCGTGGCGTACTTCGACCTCATATTTAAGGACGGCAGCTTCGACCGCATGGCCCTCAGCGCCGAGTACGCGGCGCTGAACCCGGACGAAAACGGCGAATACGCCGACTGGCGTCAGGCCGTGGCCGTCGACGCCGGCGGGCGCATATACAAGGAGGAGCGCGGCGAGCCCGCCGAGGGGCTTGAGACCGTTCCCGCCGACGCGCTCTTCGCCGCGCTCAGGCAGCTCGGCGGCCTCGACTGGGCCTCCGCGCTCGGCACCGTGCCCGAGGAGCTGCTTTTGAGCTCCGGCCCGGAGGAGCTCACGGCGGGCGGCGCGGCCTGGGTGTTCACGGACGGCGAGCTTGTGCCCGCGGACGGGTACGAAGGCTCCGGCGGGCTCTTCGCGCTGATTGTCTATGGCTCCGCGGGCGAGCAGCGCATTTTCCTCGACATATAAAAGGCGCGCAAAACGGCCGGTTCCGCACGGAACCGGCCGCTTTTTGCAGTCTCTTACACGCTTTCCGCCCCGCCCCTCATGCGAAGGCGCAGGCAGTCGGCAATCATGGCGATGAACTCGCTGTTCGTGGGCTTGCCCTTTATGTTGCTGACCGTGTAGCCAAAGAACTTCTGCAGCACCTCGATGTCGCCGCGGTTCCAGGCGACCTCTATGGCGTGCCTTATGGCGCGCTCCACGCGGGAGGCCGTGGTGTCGAACTGCTTGGCCACGCTGGGATAGAGGACCTTTGTGACGGCGTTTATGACGTCCATGTCGTTGATGGCCAGGATGATGGCCGCGCGAAGGTACTGATAGCCCTTGATGTGGGCCGGGACGCCTATCTCGTGGATGATGTCCGTGACCATGGCCTCGAGCTTGACGCCGCCGGGCTGCTTCGGCGCGGCGGCGGGAGCCGGCCGCGAGAGGGCGCGCAGCGTGCTCACCAGGCTCTCCACGTCAAAGGGGCTGATGAGGATGTACGCCGCGCCGGCGGAGATGCACTCGGAGCGCATGCGGTCGCTGAAGCAGTCGGAGAAGACAATCGACTTCGTCTCCGGGGAGAGCTCCGGCGCCTTGCGCAGCAGCGCTATCCCGTCGAGCCCGGGCATGAGCAGCTCGCTTATGAGGAAGTCAGGGCGCTTCGCCTCCAGAAGCGGCAGCGCCTGCGCGCCGCCGACGGCCTGACCCACGACCTCGACGTCTTCACTCCGCTCCAACTGCGAGGCGAGCTGTGCCGGCACCTCTTCGTTTGAGCCTGCTATGAGTACGCTGAGCTTAGTTTTCATAATCCGACCTCCGAAATGATGTGTTGTTGGGACTGCATATATATGTAAGCTCTGTTCGCATCCCTTGGCATACAAATAATCTATCACAAAGCCGATTATATTGCAATATCGCGACGCAACATTTGGAAGCTTTTTTATCGACAGGGAATGACAAACGTCGACATAAGTTTTGAAATAAGCGAAAAAAGAAACCGCCCGGCCGAAACCGGGCGGAGCTGTCATTTGAACACTTCTGCGTTTTTTATGAAATATTCAACACCGGAATATACAGTTGCCAAAACAACGACTATCCAGCAAATAGTGACGACCAACTCGGGTACGGGCAGCATCATGAGGCAGAAGCCGACCATGGTCGAGGCGGTCTTTATCTTGCCGGACCAGGCCGCGGCAATGACCTTGCCGCCCTCGACGGCGATGAGCCTGAGGCCCGTCACGGCCAGCTCCCTCGCCACGACGATTATCGCCGCCCAGGCGGGTATGTATCCCCAGTCGAGGTAGACCAGCATGACGGAGATGACGAGCAGCTTGTCCGCCAGCGGATCCATGAACTTGCCGAAGTTGCTCACCTGATTGCAGTGCCGGGCGATGTACCCGTCGACGAAGTCGGAGAGCGAGGCGAGGATGAAGACGGCCAGGGCGCAGTACATGTGCCCGGGGAAGTCCCAGTACATAAGCGCGAGCACCACGGGGATGAGCACGATGCGCGCGACGGTTATCTTGCTTGCGGTTGTCAGCTTCATACTGCCCTGCCTCTCAGAACGCCCTCCGCGGCGGAAAGCACCTCTATGTCGACGATGTCGCCGGGCGAGACCTCGCCCTCAAAGACCACCGCGCCGTCTATGCCGGGAGAATCGAAGTACGCGCGGCCATAGGGCTCGCCGCTGTCCATGTCGTAGCCGTCGCAGATGGCGGGTATGACCCTGCCCACGAGGGAGGCCTCCCACTCGTCCATGACGCCGGATTGCAGCTCCTGAATTTTCTCGGCGCGCTCGCGGGCCGTCTCGTTGTCCGCAAACTCCATTTTCGCCGCGGGCGTGCCCTCCTCGGGCGAGAAGGGGAAGACGCCGGCGCGCTCTATCTTCGCCTCTCGCAGGAACTCGCAGAGCTCCTCAAATTCCGCCCCGCCCTCGCCGGGCAGGCCGGAGATGAGGCTGGTGCGCAGCACGAGGCCGGGGATGCGTTCGCGCAGCTTTTTGAAGAGGGCGCGTATCTCGCCGCCGGTGTCGCGGCGGTTCATGAGCTTCAGTATGCGGTCGTTGATGTGCTGAATCGGGATGTCGAGGTATTTGACTATCTTGGGCTCCTCCGCGATGACCTCGATGAGCTCGTCCGTGAGCTCGTGCGGATAGAGGTAGTGGAGACGTATCCAGTCGACGCCGTCTATCTTTACGAGCTCGCGCAGCAGCCGCGCGAGGCTCCAGCCGGGGATGTCCTTCCCGTAGCGCGTGAGGTCCTGGGCCACGAGGATAAGCTCGCGGTACCCGTAGGAGGCGAGCCTTTCGGCCTCCTCGAGTATCTTCTCCGGCGCGCGGGAGCGGAAGCGGCCGCGGATGCTGGGTATGACGCAGTAGGAGCAGCGGTTGTCGCAGCCCTCGGCTATCAGCAGGTAGGCCCAGGCGGGGCCGGTGCTTATTATGCGCGGACACTCGGCGACGGGCGCGGAATTGTCGCCCATGACGACGGGCCTCTCGCCGCGCTGCACGCGCTCGAGCACCTCCGCAATCTCCTCGCAGGAGCCCACGCCCACGACGGCGTCGGCCTCTGGGATTTCCTCGAGAACCTGCTCCCCGAAGAGCTGGGAGAGGCAGCCCGCGACGACAAGGTGCCTGAGCGCGCCGGTCTTCTTGAACTCGGCGGCCTCGAGCACGGTGTTTATCGCCTCCTGCTTGGCGTCCTCTATGAACGCGCAGGTGTTGACGACGATGGCCTCGGCCTCGTCCATATCGGTTGTGATTTCGTGCCCGGCCTCCCGCAGGAGGAAGAGCATCTGCTCGGCGGAGACCTGGTTCTTCGGGCAGCCGAGGGATATCATTCCGACCTTCATTTACGTGTTCTCCATTTCTGATAAATAGCGCTCCGCCGCGGCCCTGACGTCCTCCCAGGAGAAGCCCCGGCGCACGAGCGCGGCGGAGGCCTTCCTGACGGCGTCCTTGTCGCAGCCGCCGCGCATTTTGGCGGCGAAGAGCCTGTACGCGGCCTCCGAGTTCTCCGGAGCCGCGTCCAGCGCGGCGTCCCAGAGCTCGCGGTCGAGCCTGCGGCGGCGCAGCTCCTCGCGTATCCTGGCCTGGCCATAGCCCTTGGCGGCGTAGTGCCGCGCGACCATGGCGGCGTAATTTTCGTCGTTCACAAAGCCGTATTCAACCATGCGCGCGACGGCGGCCTCTGCGTCGGAGGGCGAGGCGCCCTTCTCGACGAGCTTCGCCGCCAGCTCCGCGGAGCCGTAATCGCGCCGCTCGAGCAGGGAGAGGGCCTTTTTGCGCGCGGCCTCGGGCGTGCCGAGGGGCTTTGCGGCCTCCTTCGGCCTTGTCATTCGCCCTCGTCAAAGTCGTCGGCGCTGATGTCGACGGCGCGCCCGGCGGCTATGGCGGCCTTGCGGGCCTGCGGGCTCATGAGCTTGTGCGCGTTTTCGCGTATCTGCGCCTCAAGCCTGTCGCAGACCTCGGGGTTCTCCTGGAGGTAGGTTTTGACGTTGTCGCGGCCCTGGAAGCGCTGCTCGCCCACGGTGAACCACGCGCCCGCCTTGTCTATGAGCCCGAGCTTGACGGCGAGGTCGATTATCTCGCCCACCTTGCTGATGCCCTGGCCGTAGAGTATGTCGAACTCCGCCTCCTTGAAGGGAGGGGCGACCTTGTTCTTTATGACCTTGGCGCGGGTGCGGTTGCCCACCATCTCCGAGCCGCTTTTGAGCGTCTCGATACGGCGCATGTCTATGCGGACGCTGGCGAAGTATTTGAGCGCGCGGCCGCCGGGCGTCGTCTCCGGGCTGCCGTACATGACGCCTATCTTCTCGCGCAGCTGGTTGATGAAGATGACGATGCAGCCGGTCTTGCTGACGACGCCGGCGAGCTTCCTGAGCGCCTGGCTCATGAGCCGCGCGACGACGCCGACGCTGCTCTCGCCCATTTCGCCCTCGAGCTCGCTGCGGGGCAGCAGAGCCGCGACGGAGTCGATAACGACGACGTCCAGCGCGCCGGAGCGCACAAGCTGCTCGGTTATCTCGAGCGCCTGCTCGCCGGTGTCCGGCTGGGAGATAAGCAGCTCGTCTATGTTGACGCCCAGCGCCCGGGCGTAGGCGGGCTCGAGCGCGTGCTCGACGTCGATGTACGCGGCCTCGCCGCCGTTTTTCTGCGCGCTGGCCACGATGTGGAGCGCGAGGGTGGTCTTGCCGCAGCTCTCGGGGCCGTATATCTCCACGATGCGTCCGCGGGGCACGCCGCCTATGCCGAGGGCCAGGTCAAGCGAGAGCGAGCCCGTGGGGATGGCCTCCACGTTCACGGCGATGTCGTCGCCAAGGCGCATTATCGCGCCTTTGCCGAAGTTCTTCTCTATCTGCGCTATCGCGGTCTCCAGCGCCCTGCGCTTGTCGTCCGCCGGGGACGGCGAAGCCGGCGCGGCCTTTTTCTTCTCAGCCATGGTGTAACACCTCTCGTTATATTGTGAATTTAAATTTAAACTATTTTACCGCCTTCACGACGCGCTCGACGCCGCGGGTGTCGAGCACGGTTTCGGCGTTCCGGAGGCCGGCTTCGAGCATGAGGGCCCTGACCTCTGCGGCCTGTTCCTCGCCGACCTCGAACATGAGCGCGCCGCCGGGGCGCAGGGCGGAGGGCCAGTTTTTGACGATGGCCCGGTAGAAGTCGAGGCCGTCCTCGCCGCCGTCGAGCGCCCATATCGGCTCATAGTCGCGGACGGAGGCGTCCAGCGTGAGGATGTCGAAGCTGGCGATGTACGGCGGGTTCGAGACGATGAGGTCGAAGGGGCCGGTCATGACCGGCGGGGCCTTCGTCGCGTCGCAGAGCATATAGCCCACGCGGCCGGCGAGGCCGTTGCGCGCGGCGTTGCGGCGGCTTGTCTCTATGGCCTCGGCGCTGATATCCGCGAGCAGGACGTGCGTCCCGGGCAGGGCGTCGGCTATGGCGAGGCCGATGCAGCCCGAGCCGGAGCAGAGGTCGAGCACGCGCCCGCCGCGGCGTCCGTCCTCGAGGAAGCGTATGGCCTCCTCGGCCAGCACCTCGGTGTCCACCCGCGGGATAAGCACCTCGGGGTTCACCTCCATGGGCAGGCCGCGGAACTCCCAGACGCCGGTGATATAGGCCGCGGGCTCTCCCGCGAGGCGGCGGCGGAGCATACCGGCGGCCCTGTTTTCAACCTCGTCCGTGTCGTAAAGGCTCATGTCGCGCAAAAGCTGGGCCGTGGTCTTGCCGGAGGCGGCCGCGACAAGCAGCCGCGCCTCGAAGTTCGCCGCCTCTATGCCCTGAGCGCGCAGGGCGTTGCGCACGGAGATATAAAGTTCGCTGTATCTGCGCGGCAACTCTCTCTTCCCCCAAACAAGACGGGCCGCCGGCCCGCGTGAAATTCGCTTCGCGCGAGTGAAATTTGCTTTGCAAGTGAAATTCGCACTTTGTGCGAGATGAAACGCCGCTTCGCGGCATTTCACCAGGCGTCCTTGCCCTTCTCCTCGGGTATCACAAGCTCCATGGCCCTTATCGCGCACTCTATCATGCCGTCGTCCGGCTCGGCGGTGGTGAGGCGCTGCAGCTGCTTGCCGGGCCAGGTGACGACGCGCGAGACGATGTTCGTATCGTGCCGGCCGGCCCAGCGGTTGAGCTCGTAGGCCAGCGCGATTATAACCGGCAGCAAAAGCAGGCGCAGGGCGATGCGCAGAAGCGTGTTGTCCGCCTGGATAAGCAGTCCGGCCAGCAGGCCGAGGATAATGACGACGAGCAGGAAGCTCGTGCCGCAGCGAGGGTGGAAGCGGCTCTGCGGACGCACGTTTTCGACCGTGAGCGGCAGGCCCTTCTCATAGCAGAAGATGGTCTTGTGCTCCGCGCCGTGGTAGGAAAAGAGGCGCTTTATCTCCTTCATCCTCGCCACGAGGCCGAGGTAGCCGAGGAAAATCGCGAGCTTGATGACGCCCTCCACGAGGCTGCGCAGGGTATAGCGCCCCTCCAGGCCGGGTATCAGCCCGGCGATGAAGGTTGGCAGGAAGATGAAGAGCGCCAGCGCGAGCAGGACGCCGAGCACGGCGGCGGAGCCTATCACAATCTTCTCCGCCTTCTCGCTGCCCAGGCGCTTCTCAAGCCAGAGGTCGAACTTCGTCGGCTCCTCCTGCTGGTCCTCGGGCAGGAGGCTGGCCGAATAGGTCAGGGCCTTCATGCCCTTGGCGAGCGAGTCCACAAGCGTGAACACGCCGCGAACGAAGGGCCAGCCCAGCACGGGGTGCTTATCCTTGACGAAGCTGAGCTCTTCAACCTTCTCCACAATGCCGTTTTCCGTCCGGCAGACGATGGCCTGCTTCTCCGGCCCGCGCATGAGGATGCCCTCCATGAGCGCCTGGCCGCCTATCGAGGTGCGGAAGCAAACCTGCTGATTATCTTTTTTTGCCATTGAATACCTCTGTCACTGAGTTTCTACCGGCAGCATGACGGTGACCAGAGCGCCGCCGGCCGGGGCGTTGTCCACCAGAAGCCTGCCGGAGTGGCGGGTGACAATCTCGTCGCAGACGGCGAGGCCTATCCCGCTGCCGCGTTCCTTGCCGCGGCCCTTGTAAAAGCGTTCCTTGACGTGCGGCAGGTCCTCGGCGGAGAAGCCGGGGCCGTGGTCGCGCACGCTTATTTTGACGTATTCGCCCTCCTGGGAGGCGGAGACCTCGATGCTCTTGCCGCCGCGGCCGTACTTGGCCGCGTTGTCGAGGATGTTCAGCACCACCTGCTTCAGGCGCCTCGGATCGCCGGTGACGAAGGGCAGGTCCTTGTCCGGGGCCTTGTACCGGAGCTCCATGCCGTCGTGGCGAAGCAGCTCGCTGTACGTGAAGCAGACCTCCTCGAGCAGCGCGGCGGCGTCGACCTGCTCGAGATTGAGCGTGAAGCGCCCGTCGCGCATGCGTGTGAACTCCAGAAGCTCCTCGACCATGCCGGTCAGCCGGCCCGCCTCGCGGGAGATTATCTCAATCCCGCGGCGGGAGTCGTCCCGGAGCGCCTCGTCGTAGAGCAGCGTCTCGCTCCAGCCCGTGATGGCCGTGAGCGGCGTGCGCAGCTCGTGCGAGACGGAGGAGATGAACTCGTTCTGCACGCGGTCGGCCTTGCCTATCTTGACCGACATGTCGTTTATGGCGTCGGTCAGCGCGCCTATCTCGTCGTCCCGAAGCCGCTCGGCAAGCGTGCCGTAGCTGCCGTCGGCGATGTGCCGCGCCGTGTCGCCGAGGCCGAGTATCGGGCTCGTCACCCGCTCGCGGAACCAGAGGTTGCTCAAGAGGAAGATGCCGGCGGCGAGCGCGGCGAGCAGGCAGGCCCAGAGCGCGCTTCCGAAGAGCGCGAAGAGCAGCGCGCCCGCAACGCTGAGCGCCCCGAGGCAGCTCACGAGCAGCCAAACGCCCTTGAGGCCGCGCAGCGTCTCCGGTATGCCGCCGGAGAGCGCCCGCTCAAGCGCGCCGCGAAGGCCCGGCTTCTCCGCCTGCTCCGGCGCGGGCTTGTTCTTTTCCTCCATGCTCAGGAACCCCACTTGTAGCCGTAGCCCCAGATGGTCGTGATATACTCCGGCGAGGTGGGGTTGTCCTCAATCTTTATGCGCAGCCGGCGGATGTTGACGTCGACTATCTTGAGCTCGCCCTTATAGTCCGCGCCCCAGACGTTTTCGAGGATGTCCTCGCGGGAGAGCGCCTTGCCGGGGTTTTCCATGAAAAGCTTCATGATGGAATACTCCGTCTGCGTGAGCTTGACGCGCTCGCCGTTCTTGTCGAGGGTGCGGTTGCGGGGATTGAGCAGGAAGGGCCCGCTCGTGAGCTCCGGCTCCTCCGGCTCCTCCGCCGCGCCCAGGCGGCGGCAGAGCGCATCCACGCGCGCAATCAGCTCCGCGGGAGAGAAGGGCTTCGTCACATAGTCGTCCGCGCCGTTCATGAGCCCGGTGACCTTGTCCATCTCCTGGCCCAGCGCGGTGAGCATGATGACGCCCATCTTTGAGCCGGAGGCGCGTATCCTCCGGCAGACCTCGAAGCCGTCTATGTCCGGCAGCATGACGTCCAGCAGCGCCACGTCTATGTCCGGCGCGGACGCTATGGCCGCCAGCGCCTCCTCGCCCGTCGCCGCCTCGATAGGCTCATAGCCGTTGCGGCGCAGGTTTATAACGACAAAGCTGCGTATGCCGCTCTCGTCTTCCAGAACCAATATCTTCTTGATCTCGGCCACGCCCCTTTCTGGTGGAGAGTGCGTCCGGCGGGATGGCCGACACCGCCCGATTCTACTGATATGGCCATCTGCCGCGTTTTGCTCCCTTGACGGGCACAAAGCCCGCCTGCGGTCGCAAAGCCTTGCAGCTGGCTCATCTCAGCGAATCGTTCGGCATCGTCCACCCACCGGAAGCACTCTCTGAGTGTTTTTTTCTTTTGCTCCTTCCGGCATTGTCCACCCGCCGGAAGGGGCCTGGCGGAGAGTACGTCCGGCGGGATGGCCGGCGGAAGCGCTCTCTGAGTGTTTTTCTTTTGCTCCTTCCGGCGTTGCTTGTCTGCCGGGAGGGGCCTTGGGTGTTTTTTGAGAAGCTGAACGGTGCTTTTTATCGCTTCGCATAGTACAAACATTGTACCATGAGGGTATTATAACACAAGCTTTGCAAATGTGGTAGCATTAGATTGGCGGATGTAGTATAATTTACGGCGAAGGTGTCGGGAGGTGGAGAGGTGAGGATATATTATGCGGCGCTGGAGGGCTTTGAGCCCTCGCGGGCGATTGCGCGCGGGCGGAGGGGCACGGCCCTGAGCGCGCTGGCCTGGTCGCTCCTGCTCTGGGCGCTGAGGCGCGAGGGCCTGGAGACCCTGCCGGAGACCGGGCTTGACGCGCGCGGGAGGCCCTGCTTCCCCGGGCGCGAGGATATCCGCTTTTCCCTGAGCCACACCGAGGGCTGGGCGCTCTGCGCGCTCGGCCGCGCGCCCCTCGGCGCGGACGTGCAGCGCATCTCGCCGCGCGACGAGGCCTTCGCCGCGCGGCTCATGTCCGGGCGCGAGCGCGAGGATTTCACGCTGCACGAGCTCTGGTGCCTGCGCGAGAGCGTTTACAAGCTCGCCGGGGAGGGGGATCTCCGCGCCATGCGCTTTTGCCGGCGCGGCGGCGTGATAGTCCCGCCGCTCGAGGGCGTCGCCTGCCGGCTCTACGGCGAGGTGCCCGGCTGCGCCGCGGCCGCCGCGGCCATGGGGCCGGAGCGGCTGCCCGACGCGCTCGAGCGCGCGGAGACGCGCGAGCTCATGACAAACATTTGAGAAAAGGTGAATCGTATGTACTTAAACCGTCCCGCGCTCAAGGCCGAGGCCAGGGCGTGCATGAGCGCCTCGGGCGCGAAAACGTACCTGACGGCGCTGGTCTACGTCCTGCTGAGCCTGGCCATGACGGAGCTCCTGAGCCGCCTGCTCTTCCCGACGGACCAGATATATTACGTCATAGACTTCGAGAACCGGAGCGTCGGCCTCCACATAGAGCCGGAGTATTACACCCGCGTGCTGACCGAGCCGCTGGCCTACGTCATCGCGCTGCTGCTCGAGCTCGCGCTTGCGATACTCGACGCGGGCGTGGCGGTCTTCTGCCTGCGCGTGGCCCGGCGGGAGGAGAGCAGCGTCTGGAACCTGCTCGACGGCTTCGCTCAGCCCTGGCGCGTCCTGGGCCTCGTGCTGCTGCGCGGCGTGCTCATCTTCCTCTGGAGCCTGCTCTTCGTCGTGCCCGGCATAGTGGCCGCGTACCGCTACCGCCTGGCGCTCTACCTGCTGCTGGAGAACCCTCAGCTCGGCGTCACGGCCTGCCTCAGGGAGAGCAAGCGCCTCATGACGGGCCGCAAGGGCGAGCTCTTCGTGCTCGACCTCTCCCTCCTGGGCTGGTATCTGCTCAGCGCCATACCCTTCGCCGCCGTGTACACCCTGCCCTATATGCAGACGACCTTCGCCTGCTACTACCTCGCCGTCACGGAAAACGACCGCAGGCCGGACGAGGGCGGCCGCTTCGGCCGCGCGTACGGCAGGGAGCAGGACAGGCAGCGCCGCCGGGATGACGAGCGCGAGCCCTGGGAGTATTGAGCCGGAGGCAATGAAAAAAGGCTCCCCTCGCAAGGGGAGCCGCAGCCGGCGGCGCTCAGCGGTCGCTGTCCTGGGCGTCGCAGCTTCCGAATATGAGATCGTCGATGTCCCGATCCATTCAAGTCACCTCCGAGTTAACAGCATACAAACAATATATGCGCGCTCCCAGGGAGGTATTACAAAAATTTTGGGCCGTCCGGATTTTTCCGGACGGCCCTTCGGCTTATATCTTCCAGATGCGCTTGGCGTACTCGCTCACGGCGCGGTCGGCGGCGAAGATGCCGCTTTCGGCGATGTTGACGAGGCCCATGCGCGCGAACTCGTTGGCGTTGCGGAGCTTGTCATAGAGCCGGTCGTGGCACTCGACATAGCTTGCGAAGTCGGCGATGAGCATGTACTGGTCGCCGCCGTAGAGCAGGCTGCTGACGAGGTCGGCGTAGCTCTTGCCGTCGGCCAGGCCGGAGTTGAAGCGGTCGAGGACGCGCTTGAGGCGCGCGTCGCCGTTGGCGTACTGCTGAGGATTGTACCCGCTGCGGCGCAGGTTCTCGACCTCGTCGGCCCTGAGGCCGAAGAGGAACATGTTGTCGTCGCCCAGGCGCTCGTACATCTCGACGTTCGCGCCGTCGAGGGTGCCTATCGTGACGGCGCCGTTCATCATGAGCTTCATGTTGCCGGTGCCGCTGGCCTCCTTGCCGGCGGTGGAAATCTGCTCGCTTATCTCGGCGGCGGGCATGAGCTTTTCGGCCACGGAGACGCGGTAGTTCTCCAGGAAGAAGACCTGCAGCCTGCCCTTGCAGACAGGGTCGGCGTTGATGTCCGCGGAGAGGGAGTTGATGAGCTCTATCGTCCGCTTGGCGGTCTTATAGCTCGCGGCGGCCTTCGCGCCGAAGATGAAGGTGCGCGGCACGAAGTCCATGTTCGGATTGTCGTGCAGGCGGTCCTGGAGGTGGGCGATAAGCATGGCGCACATGAGCTGGCGCTTATACTCGTGCAGGCGCTTGACCTGGACGTCGAAGACGGCGGAGGTGTCCATCTCAAAGCCCTGCGTCTTCTTCGCATACTCGGCGAGGTGCTGCTTGTTGAAGCCCTTTATCTCGCGCAGGCGCATAAGCACCTCGTTGTCGCCCTCAAAGCGGCGGAGCTTGGAGAGCTCCTCCGGATGGCGCAGATAGCCAGGGCCTATGAGCTCGCGCACGAGGCTGTCGAGCCTCGGGTTAATCTGGCTGAGCCAGCGGCGGTGGTCGATGCCGTTGGTGACGTAGGTGAACTTCTCCGGCTCAAACTCGCAGATGTCGCGGAAGAGGTCGTTTTTGAGGATGTCGCCGTGGAGCTTGGAGACGCCGTTAATCATGTAGCAGGCCGCGAGGCACATGTTGGCCATGTGGACCTTCCCGCCCTCTATGACGGCGTTGCGGGAAATCCTGGCGTTGTCGCCGCGGAACTTCTCGCCCAGCAGGGAGCGCCAGCGGCGGTTTATCTCGCTTATAATCTCGAACACGCGCGGCAGAAGGCTCTGCACCAGGCCCTGCGGCCAGGTTTCAAGCGCCTCGGACATTATCGTGTGGTTCGTGTATGCCACGCAGTGGCTCACGATGTTCCAGGCCTCCTCCCAGCCCAGGCCGTCCTCGTCCATGAAGATGCGCATGAGCTCGGGGATTATCAGCGTCGGGTGCGTGTCGTTGATGTGTATGACGTGGTGCTCGGCGAAGGAGCGCACGTCGCCCCAGGTGCGGCGATGGTCGCGGACGATGTTCTGCGCGGTGGCGGAGACGAAGAAGTACTGCTGCTTGAGGCGCAGGGTCTTGCCCTCAATGTGGTCGTCGGCGGGGTAGAGCACCTTGGTGATGACCTCGGCCATCGTGCGCTGCTCCATGCTCTTGACGTACTCGCCCTCGGAG
>DVJK01000219.1 GCA_018716795.1 Candidatus Scatomorpha merdipullorum
CTCGAGGACGGAATCGTCTCCGGGAAGGGCGCGCTCAGCGGCGCGGTCAGCCAGCACAGGGCCGCGGCGACGGCGAACTGCAGCGTGGTCAGGACGCCGACGCCGTATTTTTCCACGCCGCGGGAGGTGAATATGATGTGCAGCGCGTAGAAGAGGCCGCAGCACATGGTCAGCGTCTCGCCCGGCCCGACGCTCAGCCCCTCGGAGAGGGAGACGAGCGCCATCCCGGTGATGCAGACCGCCGCGGCGAGCAGGTTGTACCCGTCCGGGCGCTTTTTCTCAAGGGCCCACCAGAGGAAGGGCACGATAACGCAGTAGGTCGCGGTCAGGAAGGCGTTTTTGCCGGGCGTCGTGCGCTCAAGCCCGAAGGTCTGGAGCGTATAGGCCGCGTAGAGCGCGAGGCCCATGAGCAGCCCGGCCTGGAGGCAGCCGCGGTCTATCGTCCGGAGCTGCTTTATGAAGGCGAGGCCCAAGAGCAGCGCCGCGCCCGTGAAGCGTATGGCCAGCACCCAGAGCGTGGGCACGGTGTCCAGCGTGGTCTTGAGCACGACGAAGCTCGAGCCCCAGAGCAGCGTGGCGCCTATGAGGCAGGCGCGGCCGATGTGTCCGTATTTGCGTGCGCTCATTCAGTCCACCTTCCGCATGTGCTGCGCCGCGGCGCGGAGCATGAGCCGCTTGGTGACGCCGCCCTCGAAGGCTATCTCCACGAGCGCGTCTCCGCCCATGGGCGTGAGCTTGACAATCTCGCCCTCGCCGAAGGCGGTGTGCCGTATCCTGTCGCCGACGGCGAAGCCGGGCGCGGCCGGCGCGGGCCTCTCCGGCGCGACGGCGTGGGCGCGCGGCTCGGGCGCGCGGCGGGTCCGGGGCTTCCACTCCCGCTCGCGCAGCTCGCTGTGCCCCGTGCGCTCGATGTCCGCCTCGGGGATTTCCTCAGTGAAGCGGCTGGGCTTGTTCATCGTTGTGTGCCCGAAAATCATGCGCTGCCTGGCGTTGGTGAGGTAGAGCTCCCGCTTGGCGCGCGTGAGCGCGACGTAGCAGAGCCGGCGCTCCTCCTCCATCTCGTCGGGGTCGCCTATGCTGCGCGTGCCGGGGAAGAGGCCCTCCTCCATGCCGACGAGGAAGACGACCGGGAACTCAAGCCCCTTGGCGCTGTGCATGGTCATCATGACGGCGCAGTCGTCGTCGGCGTTATAGCCGTCTATGTCCGTGTAGAGCGCGACCTGGTCGAGGAAGCCGGCGAGCGTGTCATCGCCGCTCTCCTTCATATAGCCGAGTATGTTCGTCTTGAGCTCGGCGATGTTTTCAAGCCGCGCGAGGTTTTCATCCCCGCCCTTGTCGCGCAGGGCCTTTTCATAGCCCGTGGCCTCGAGCACGAGGTCGTAAAGCAGGTCGACGGGCAGCTCGGCGGACTTGGCGCGCAGCTCCGAGAGCAGGTCGGAGAACTGTATGAGCTTTGGCGCGGCGCGTTTGAGCTCCTCAAACTCGTTCGCGCGGGAGACAATCTCGGAGAGGCTCCGCCCCTCGCGCGCGGCGATGCTCCGCGCCGTCTCAATCGTGCGCTCGCCTATGCCGCGGCCGGGCACGTTTATGATGCGCGCCAGGCGCAGGTCGTCGGCAGGGGAGAGGATGACGGCGAGATAGGCCAGCATGTCCTTTATCTCCGCGCGGTCAAAGAAGCGCATGCCGCCCACGACACGGTAGGGTATCGCGTTGCGCTTGAAGGCGAACTCGAGGCGGTTCGACTGGGCGTTCATGCGGTAGAGCACCGCGCAGTCGCGGAAATTCCCGCCCGCGCCGCGGTGCGCGAGGATGTGCGCGGCGACGAACTGGGCCTCGTCGTCCTCGTTCATGGCGGTGTACATATGCAGCTTGTCGCCCTCGCCGGCGTCGGTCCAGAGGGTCTTGCCCTTGCGGCCGGTGTTGTTGGCAATCACGGCGTTCGCCGCGTCGAGGATGCGTCCCGTGGAGCGATAGTTCTGCTCGAGCCGTATCGTGCGGCAGCCCTTGTACTGCTTTTCAAAGGAGAGGATGTTCTCAATCGTCGCGCCGCGGAATTTATAGATGCTCTGGTCGTCGTCGCCCACGACGCAGATGTTCCCGGAGCCGCCCGCGAGCATTCCCGCCAGCAGGTACTGGAGGTGGTTCGTGTCCTGATACTCGTCTATGAGCACATACTTAAACTGCCTCTGCCAGCGCTCGAGCACGTCGGGGTTCCGGCGGAAGAGGAGGACGGTGTTGTATATGAGGTCCTCGAAGTCCATGGCGCCGGCCTTGAAGAGACGGGCGGCGTAGGCCGAGTATATGTCGCAGAGGCGGCGCAGGCGCGGGTCGGAGCTCTGCCCGTTCCGGGCGGCGTAGCTCTCGGGGCTCAGCAGCTCGTCTTTGGCGGCGTCGATGGCGGCGAGCATGCTGCGCGGGGCGTAGACCTTGTCGTCCAGGTCCATCTCGCGCACAATCGCCTTCATGACGCTCAGGCGGTCCGCGGTGTCGTATATCGTGAAGTCGCGCGGATAGCCCAGCCTGTCCGCGTCGCGGCGCAGGATGCGCACGCAGGCGCTGTGGAAGGTGCGGGCCCAGATGTCGTCCGCGGCCGGGCCGAGCTTGGCGGCCAGGCGGTTCTTGAGCTCGTCGGCGGCCTTGTTCGTGAAGGTGATGGCAATCACGCGCCAGGGCTCCACGGGCTCAAAGGCCGCGAGCCTCTCCGCCTCCGGCGAGGGCCCGGCCTCCAGCACGGCGAGGTCGGCCTCGGTCGCGTTTTCGGGTATCTCGCCGCAGTCCGAGGCGCGGCCGTACTTGAGCAGGTTCGCGACGCGGTTTATAAGCACGGTGGTCTTCCCGCTGCCCGCCCCGGCGAGAATGAGCAGCGGCCCCTCCGTGGCCAGCACAGCCTCGCGCTGCATGGGGTTCAGGTTGCGGAAATCGTTCTCGATTATCCTCCGCCTCGCGGCGATGTATCTTGTTTTGAAGTCGTTTTTCATAGCGAGCTATTTTACCACATCCCGCCGCGCGAGGCAAGCCAAAACACAAACGCCGCAGGGGAGGGCGTCCGTGCCCGCCCGGCCTTGGATGAAGGACAACCTCGGACGCCCGTATAAAATGGTGCGCGGGCTGTGCCCGCGTGATTGGATGCGTTGGGAGGTGGACGCGAGGCAGATGCACCGCGGGTGACGCGGGTGCAATTGGTCAGGCCGGACGGATGCGTCTAACGCGGCCCGGCGGTTACGCAAACGCGGGGCGTCGAGGACGCCGCCCCTTACGGGCGGTTGCGAGACGAAGGTTGCGGCATACAACGCGGCGGATGCGGTAATCTGCACCTCAAGGCTCCGCTGAAACCTGCCCTCTCGCACCCACCGTAGGGGGCGGCGTCCCCGACGCCCCTTCCGCCGGATGACCGACAACGTGGGTTTGTTGCTGAACGCTACAACTCGCGTCGTAGGGCGCACCGTCCTCGGTGCGCCGCCGTCGGTCGACCGACGACGCCGGTTCCACGCGCTACCCCATCTCCACGCCTACTCTGCGCTGGTCGACGGATTACGTTGTATTTCGCGCGCCCACCTACCCACGCCTCGTAGGGGCGGGCTTCCACGCCCGCCCGGCGTGGGGTGACGGATTGCATGATTGCGTCGCACCAACGCCGGCCGCAACCCCTCAGTCACGCCGCATCGCGCCGTGCCAGCTCCCCTTTCAGGGGAGCCGAGGGGTGGGTTGAGGGTGTTAGCCTTGCGCATCTGTTTACCACGATGCTGATACCGTAGTTTTCCTCCCGGCCGTAAGGGGCGGCGTCCTCGACGCCCCGCGTTCGCGTGACCGCCGGGGTGGGTTAGACGCAGCCGCTCGGCTCGACCGATTGCACCCACGTTCGATACGGCGCGCCCGCCTCGCGTCCGCCGCTCAGCGTATCATATTTCGCGGGCACAGCCCGCGCACCATTTCTTGCGGGCGCACCGAGGTTGTCCGTCATCCCAGGCCGGGAGGGCGTGGAAGCCCTCCCCTACGGTGGTTTGGGTAGGTGTCAGCGCGAAACCGGCGTCGTCCGTCATCCAGCGCAAGGGGCGTCGAGGACGCCGCCCCCTACGGTGGTTTGTATACTTTACGTTGCGGCATGTAACGTAGGGGCACAGCCCGCGCACCATTTCACACAGGCGAACCGACGCAGTCCGTCATCCCAGGCCGGGAGGGCGTGGAAGCCCTCCCCTACGAGGCGCGGGAAGGTGGGCGCGCAAAAGGACCGGTCCGAAGACCGGTCCTTTTTCTGAAATGGCCGTCGGGGCCGTTTTATCAGCTTGAGTCCTTCTCTATGAGCGTCCAGGGCGCGGTTTCGCTGCGGCAGGGCTCGCCGTCCATCATGCGTATGAGCAGCTCCGCGGCCATCTGGCCGACGTTGTATTTGCCGTGCGAGAGGCTGGTAATCCGCACGGGGCTGAGCTCGCTGTACTGGCTGTTGTCGAAGCTGACCACGGCCATGTCCTCGGGTACGCGCACGCCGCGCTTTATGAGGTGGCTGACAAGCCGGTTCGCTATCTCGTCGTTATAGCAGACCACGGCGGTGCAGCCCTCGAGCACGGGGCCGAGCAGGTCCATCGGCCCGCCGGAGAGCAGCCGCTCCTTGGCGTCGGTGTTGTACCAGAAGATGTGCCGGTCGTTCATGGGCAGGCCCAGGTCGCGCAGGGCGTCGATATACCCGGCGTAGCGCTGGAGGCCCTGGAGGTCGTCGCTCTTGAAGATGCCGGCTATCTCCCGGTGGCCCTTGTGGTAGAGGTATTCGACCAGCTGGCGGCCGCCGCTCCGGTTGTCGTCAAAGACGGTCAGCGCGCCCGGGAGGTCGGCGTAGCCGCCGTGCATGAATACAAGCGGAAGGCCCTTGTCCAGAAGCTGTCTGTACAAATCCAGGTTGGGATTCGGCAGGGCGGTCTTGCTGCCCTCGACCAGGACGCCGCTTATCGGCATGCTGAGCAGGTTCTTGAGAATCTTCCGCTCGCTGTCCACCTGGTTCTGCGTCGAGAACAGGGAGGGGGTGCAGTTGTGCTGCGAGAGGGTCTTTTCCACCTCGCGCAGGATGCTCGGGAAGATGTAATCGCTTATATATGTGGTTACGACCGCCACGGTGCTGTGCTGCGAGCCCTCCTGGGAGGAGGCGCGGCGCACGATGCGGCTGCCGGAGCCCTGGCGCTTTTCGATTATCCCGTCGCGCACGAGCACGGCCAGCGCCTGGCGCACCGTCTGGCGCGAGACCTGATACTCCTCGGCTATCGCAAACTCCGTGGGCAGGGTGTCCTTGCCGGAGTATTTCCCGGCCTCGATATGTATCCGCAGCTCATCGGCTATAAGCTGATATTTCGGCGGCAAGGCTGTTCACCTCTAATCCATACAAGTAACTGAATTATAGCGCACTTGTACGGCTATTTCAAGCTCCCGGATTATTTCTGTACAACTCATACTAAAGTTGTACGGTGAAATTGAGCAATAAGCTCAAGGCAAAGCGCGGGAGGTGCGTACATGCCGCCGGGAGGGCATGTGACAATTTGCTGCCCGGAGCACAAAATACCGCCCCGAAAGCCCTTCTTTGTGCAGATTTACATGTCGCATTGTGCGCCTCCGAGTCGAAAGCATACAAATTAAGCTTCACGGAAAAGTTACACAAATTTCACAGAACGGCCATAAATGCGCTGATTTGCGCATATTATTGACGCGGACGGGCGTGTAGTACAAGCTGGAAAAATAATTTGTATTGTTGATGGATACGAAAATGGCAAATCATATGGACAAATTCTTGACGTGCAGGATTTGACACTGTATAATTTGGATACAAGCCCAGGGGAGAGCAATCCCCGGGCAAATCTGAAAAAGATTGGAGTAACCAAAATGAAGAAGTTCCTTGCATTGGCTCTTGCTCTGGTCATGGTGTTCGCTCTCGCCGCCTGCGGCGAGCCCGCCACCGAGGAGACCACCCCTGCCACCGAGCCCGCGGGTGAGGAGACCACCCCGGCCGGCGAGGAGACCACTCCCGCCGAGGGCGACACCATTCTCGTCGGCTTCGCCCAGGTCGGCCACGAGTCCGACTGGCGCACCGCCTCCACCCAGAGCGCTTACGACGTGTTCAACGCCGATAACGGCTACGAGATGGTCTTCGTCGACGCCGACCAGGACGTCCAGAAGCAGATCGAGGCTCTCCGCAACTTCATCCAGCAGGGCGTTGACTACATCATCCTCGACCCCATCCAGGCCACCGGCTGGGATCAGGTCCTGACTGAGTGCGAAGAGGCCGGCATCCCCGTCATCATCATCGACCGCACCGTCGACGACTCCGACAAGTACATCTCCTGGGTCGGCTCCGACTTCACCACCGAGGGCGTCGCCGCCGGCGAGTGGCTGAAGGCTTACGCCGAGGCCAAGAACATTGAGGAGCTCAACATCCTCGTCATCGAAGGCTCCGTCGGCGCTTCCGCCACCCTGGGCCGCACCGAGGGCTTCAAGCAGGTCGCTGACCGCGAGGGCTGGAACATCATCGCCAGCCAGAGCGGCGACTTCACCGAGGCCGGCGGCCAGGAGGTCATGGAGTCCTACTGCCAGAGCTACGCGGGCCAGTTCAACGTCGTTATCTGCCAGAACGATAACGAGGCCTACGGCGCCATCACCGCGATGGACAACGCCGGCGTGACCTACGGCGTTGACGGCGACGTCATCCTCGTCTCCTTCGACGCTGCCAAGACCGCCCTGGGCCTGGTCCAGGAGGGCAAGCTGAACGCCTGCTTCGAGTGCAACCCGCTCGCCGCTCCGTTCGTCGATGAGGACGTCATCCAGGTCATGGAGGCCGGCGGCACTCCCGAGAAGGAAATCTACATGACCGAGACTTGGTTCGTCGCTGAGGACATCCTCGAGAGCATCACCGTCAACGGCGAAGAGATGCCTCTCGTCCAGGTCACCGACGAGGTCCTCGCCGGCCGCGCCTACTAATACATAGTCCAACCAAAGACAAAGGCGAATAGCATTTGAACCCAAGGGAGGACCCCGAGCAACCCCGGGGTCCTCCCGCTGATTTTACTTAGAGGTGAGAAAATTGGAAGATAATGTTGTCCTGACCATGCGAGGCATCACGATGACCTTCCCCGGAGTCAAGGCCCTGGACAACGTGGATTTCACCCTGCGCAAGGGAGAGATACACGCGCTCATGGGCGAAAACGGCGCCGGCAAGAGCACGCTCATCAAATGCCTGACCGGCATAAACGATTTCGAAGCCGGCGAAATCAGGGTGGAAGGCGTGGACCATCCCGTCAAAAACCGCTCCACCATGGACGCGCAGAAGATAGGCATCTCCACCGTGTACCAGGAGGTCAACCTCTGCCCGAACCTCACGGTTGCCGAGAACCTTTACATCGGCCGCGAGCCGATGACCGCGCTGCGCACAATCGACCGCCGCAGGATGATAAAGCAGGCCGACGAGCTCGTCAAGCGCCTGGACATCAAGGTCGACGTAACCCAGAACCTCGAAAATTACTCCCTGGCCATCCAGCAGATGATAGCCATCGCCCGCGCGGTGGACATGGACTGCAAGGTGCTGATTCTCGACGAGCCCACCTCCTCCCTCGACGACAACGAGGTTGAGAAGCTCTTCAAGCTCATGAACCAGCTCAAGGCCAACGGAGTTGGTATAGTATTCGTAACCCACTTCCTCGAGCAGGTCTACGCGGTCTGCGACCGCATCACGGTCCTGCGCAACGGCACCCTGGTCGGCGAGTATCCGATAGCCGAGCTGCCGCGCGTCAAGCTCGTCGCGGCCATGATGGGCAAGGACTTCGACGACCTCGCCGCCATAAAGCCCGAGGGCTTCACCTACGACGCCGACGCCCCGCTCGAGATTTCCGCCCGCGGCCTGAGCCACAAGGGCACGATAAAGCCCTTCGACCTCGACATACACAAGGGCGAGGTCATAGGCCTCACCGGCCTGCTCGGCTCCGGCAGGAGCGAGCTCGCCCGCAGCATCTACGGCGCGGACAAGGCCCAGACCGGCACGCTCAAGGTCGGCGGCAAGGACGCCAAGATTAAGGAGCCCATCGACGCCATGCAGCTCGGCATGGGCATGCTCCCCGACGACCGCAAGGCCGAGGGCATCATCGGCGACCTCTCCGTGCGCGAGAACATCATCCTCGCCCTGCAGGCCAAGCGCGGCATGTTCAAGCAGCTCTCCCGCGCCAAGCAGGAGGAGATTGCCGACAAGTACATCGAAATGCTCCAGATAAAGACAGCCAGCCGCGAGACGCCGATAAAGCAGCTCTCCGGCGGCAACCAGCAGAAGGCCATCATCGGCCGCTGGCTGGCCACCGACCCCGACTTCCTGATACTCGACGAGCCCACGCGAGGCATCGACGTCGGCACGAAGACCGAAATCCAGAAGCTCATCATCCAGCTCGCGGGCGAGGGCAAGAGCGTCATGTTCATCTCCTCCGAGATTGAGGAGATGCTCCGCACCTGCAACCGCATGGCCGTCCTGCGCGACGGGCAGAAGGTCGGCGAGCTCGACGGCGAGCTGACCCAGGAGAGAGTTATGGCAGCCATAGCCGGAGGTGACAAGGAATGAATGCGCTCAAAAAGTTCACACGCAGCCAGCTCTTCATGCCCGTCGTGTGCGTGGTGCTGGTGCTGCTCATAAACGTCGTGTACGACGTCGCCCAGGGCAGGCCTTTCTATGAGTTCTTCCGCATCTACCTGTCCGACGCCGCGGAGCCCGTGCTCCAGGGCAGGCTCATAAGCATCCTCAACCGCGGCAGCGAGGTCGCGATACTCGCCATAGGCATGACGCTCGTCGTCTCCGCCTCCGCCGGCACCGATATATCCGTCGGCTCGGTCATGAGCCTGTGCGCCTGTGTCTGCTGCACCGTCCTCGCCGGCGACATGGCCCCTCAGACCACCGAGCTCGCCGTCCCGCTGATAGTCGGCATCCTCGCCGGCCTCGTCGTCGGCTGCCTCTGCGGCGCCTTCAACGGCTTCCTCGTCGCGAACCTCAACATCCAGCCCATGGTCGCGACGCTGATACTGTACTCCGCCGCCCGCGCCATCGGCCTGCTGGTCAACCACGACTTCATCATCTACGTCCGCAACGACACCTTCGCCGTCCTCGGCGGCTATGTCGGGCCCGTGCCCACGCCGATTATCATCGCCGCGGCCTGCATCCTCATCGCGCTCGTCGTCCTCAAGAAGACCGCGCTCGGCATGTACATCCAGTCCGTCGGCATCAACCGCAAGGCCAGCCGCATCGCCGGCCTCAACTCCACGCTGATAATCTTCGTCTGCTACCTGATATGCGGCCTCTGCGCCGGCATGTCCGGCGTTGTGGCCTCGAGCCGCATCACCAGCGCCGATCCGGCCGCCATAGGCCTCACCTTTGAGATGGACGCCATCCTCGCCGTTGCCATCGGCGGCAACAGCCTCGGCGGCGGCAAGTTCAACCTCGCCGGCTCCATCATCGGCGCCTACACCATCCAGGCCATCACCACCACGATGTATAACCTCGGCATTTCCTCCGCGGTTACGCCCGTGTTCAAGGCCGTCATCATCATCGTCATCGTCGTTGTCCAGGCCCCGCCGGTCAAGGCCTACTTTGCCCGCCGCCGCGCCGCAAGGGCCCTGCCGACCGCCAAGAAGGAGGCTGCAAGCGTATGAAAAAGCCGGCCAACGCGCTCAAGGAACGCAGGCAGATGAACAGCAATACGCTGCTCCTGCTTATCACGATAGCACTTTTCTTTGTCATGTACATCGCCGGTATGATTATCTATTCCGGCAAGGGCTTCTCCACCGTGCAGACCCTCTGCAACCTCTTCGTCAACAACGCGGCCCTCATCTGCGTGGCCTGCGGCATGACCGTCGTCATGCTCACCGGCGGCATCGACATCTCCGTCGGCAGCCTCGTGGCCCTCGACTGCATGGTGCTCTGCTACGGCATGGCCAACTGGAACCTCTCCGCGCCCGTCGCCGTCCTGCTCGTCGTCGTGATAGGCCTCGTCATGGGCCTGGTCCAGGGCTTCCTGGTCGGCTATCTCGAGATCCAGCCCTTCATCGTCTCCATGGCCGGCATGTTCTTCGCCCGCGGCATGGTGAGCGTCATCTCCACGAACCAGCTCTCCATAACCGCCGACATCAACGAGGCCTTCTACAACTTCGCGAACTTCCGCATCACCTTCCCCTTCGGCGCGACCATCAACCGCCAGGGCGTCGCCATATACCCCTACATCCGCCTCGGCGTCGTTATCGCCATCGTCGTGCTGATACTCACCTTCCTCATCCTGCGCTACACCAAGTTCGGCCGCGGCCTCTACGCCGTCGGCGGAAGCGAGCAGAGCGCGGCCATGATGGGCCTGAACGTCAAGCGCACCAAGATGATGGCCTACGTCACCTGCTCCCTGCTGACCACCCTCGGCGGCATCTGCTTCTGCATGAACGGCCTCATGGCCTCCACCACCACGGCCGACGGCTTTGAGATGGACGCCATATCCTCCGCCGTCATCGGCGGCACGCTGCTCACCGGCGGCGTCGGCAACGTCATAGGCTCCTTCTTCGGCGTGCTTATAAACGGCACGATAAGCGCCCTCGTGCAGACCGACGGCCGTCTCGCCAGCTCCTGGCCGAACATCCTGACCGCCGCGCTGCTGTGCATCTTCATCGTGCTTCAGAGCATCTTCGCCAAGATTAAGGAAAAGAGCAAGTAAGGAGAACGCGCAATGGAAATCAGGGATTACATCGCTTCCGGCAGGGCCTGCCTCGGCATAGAGCTGGGCAGCACCCGCATCAAGGCCGTGCTGATAGGCGCGTATCACGAGCCCATCGCCTCCGGCGACTTCGGCTGGGAAAACCGGCTGGAGGACGGCGTCTGGACCTACCACATGTCCGACGTCTGGAACGGCCTGCGCGGCGCGTATTCCGCGCTCAAGGCCGACGTCTATGCCAAGTATGGCGTCAAGCTCAGCAAAATGGCCGCCATGGGCTTCTCCGGCATGATGCACGGATACATCGCGCTGGACGCCAAAGGCGAGCTGCTTGTGCCCTTCCGTACCTGGCGCAATACCATAACCGGCGAGGCGAGCGAGAAGCTCACCGCCCGCTTCGGCTTCAATATTCCCCAACGCTGGTCGGTCTCTCACCTCTACCAGGCCATCCTCAACGGGGAGGAACACGTGGCAGGCATCGACTACCTCACCACCCTCGCCGGTTATGTCCATTTCAAGCTCACGGGCGAGCGCGTGCTCGGCGTGGGCGAGGCCAGCGGCATGTTCCCGATTGACAGCGAGAGCTGCGACTACGACGCGGGCATGCTCGCCTCCTTCGACGAGCTCGTCGCCGAAAAGCATTATCCCTGGAAGCTTCGCGGCATCCTGCCGCGCGTCCTCTCCGCCGGGGAGGACGCCGGCTGCCTGACCGCCGACGGCGCCGCCCTGCTCGACCCCACGGGCGAGCTCGAGAGCGGCATCCCGCTCGCCCCTCCGGAGGGCGACGCGGGCACCGGCATGGCTGCGACGAACGCCGTCGCCGAGCGGACCGGCAACGTCTCCGCCGGCACGAGCGTCTTCGCCATGATAGTGCTCGAAAAGCCGCTGAGCCGCGTCTATCCCGAGATAGACATGGTCACCACGCCGACCGGCCGCCCGGTCGCCATGGTCCACTGCAACAACTGCACGAACGAGATAAACGCCTGGGCCGAGGTCTTCCGCGGCTTCCTCGAGGCGCTCGGCCAGAAGCCGGACATGAACGCCGTGTTCACGGCCATGTTCTCCAAGGCCTATGAGGGCGAGGCCGACGCCGGCGCGCTCGTGCTCTACAACTACCTCTCCGGCGAGCCGATAACCGGCATGGACGAGGGCCGCCCGCTCCTCGTGCGCAGCCCGGAGGCGAAGCTCAACTTCGCCAACTTCATGCGCGCGCAGCTCTATTCCGCGCTCGCCACGCTGAAGATAGGCCTCGACATCCTCGCCGACGAGCAGGTCAACGTCGACCGCCTCCTCGGCCACGGCGGCTTCTTCAAGACGCCTGAGGTCGGACAGCGCATCCTCGCCGCCGCCGCGAACAGCCCGGTCTCCGTCATGACGACCGCCGGCGAGGGCGGCCCCTGGGGCATGGCCCTGCTCGCCGCCTACCGCGCCAACCGCGCCGAGGGCCAGACGCTCGAGGACTATCTCGAGAACAAGGTCTTCGCCGGCCAGGCCGTCACCACGCTCGAGCCCGTGCAGGCCGACGTGGACGGCTTCAACGCCTTCCTCGCCAAGTACAAGGCCGCCCTGCCGGTCGAGCGCGAGGCCGTCGCCGGCGTGAAATAAGCGCCGGACAAGAAATCGAAAGGAACCCCTTAATATGTCTGACAACAAGCAATTCTGGTTCGTGGTCGGCAGCCAGTTCCTGTACGGCCCCGAGGTGCTCGAGACCGTCGACAAGCGCGCCGCCGAGATGGCTCAGTGGATGAGCGAGCGCCTGCCCAGGCCGCTCGTCTACAAGGCCACCGTCAAGACCGACGCCGAGATAACCCGGCTCATGCTCGACGCGAATCACGATCCCGACTGCTGCGGCGTCGTCACCTGGTGCCACACCTTCTCGCCGAGCAAGATGTGGATACACGGCCTCGGCGCGCTGCAGAAGCCCTGGTGCCACTTCGCCACGCAGTACAACCGCCGCATTCCCAACGAAGAGATAGACATGGACTTCATGAACCTCAACCAGGCCGCCCACGGCGACAGGGAGCACGGGTTTATAGGGGCCCGCATGCGCCTCCCGCGCAAGGTCATCGCCGGCTACTGGCAGGACGAGAGCGTCCTCGAGGAGCTCGGCGGCTGGATGCGCAGCGCGCTCGGCTGGGACTTCTCCCGCAGCCTGCGCATAGTCCGCTTCGGCGACAATATGCGCGACGTCGCCGTCACCGAGGGCGACAAGGTCGAGGCCCAGATAAAGCTCGGCTGGCAGGTCGACTACTGGCCCGTCGGCCACCTGGTCGAGACCATGGACGCCGTCACCGACGCGGAGATAGACGCGCAGATGGAGCAGTACCGCGAGCGCTATGACTTCGGCACCGACGACATGGAGACCGTGCGCTATCAGGCGCGCGAGGAGCTCGCCATGCGGAAAATCCTCAAGCGCGAGGGCGCCATGGCCTTCATCAACAACTTCCAGGACCTCTACGGCATGCGCCAGCTGCCCGGCCTCGCCAGCCAGAACATGATGGCCGACGGCATAGGCTACGGCGGCGAGGGCGACTGGAAGGTCGCCGGCATGACCGCCATCATGAAGAAGATGGCCGAGGGCCTCGAGGGCGGCACCCTCTTCATGGAGGACTATACCTACGACCTCGCGCCGGGCAACGAGATAAGCCTCGGCGCGCACATGCTCGAGGTCTGCCCCTCCATCGCCGCGAACCGGCCCCGCATAGAGGTCCACGACCTCGGGATAGGCGACCGCGAGCCGCCCGCCCGCCTGGTCTTCGAGGGGAAGAGCGGCCCCGGCATAGTGGTCAGCCTCATCGACATGGGCGGCCGCCTGCGCATGATAATCCAGGACATCGAGGTCATAAAGCCGACCCTCGATATGCCCAACCTGCCCGTGGCCCGCGTCATGTGGAAGCCCGCGCCCGACCTGCTGACCGGCGTCAAGTGCTGGATCCACGCCGGCGGCGCGCACCACACCGTGCTCTCCACCGCCGTCACGGCGCAGATGATGCTTGACTTCTGTGAGATAATGCAGATAGAGTGCGTCCACATCACGAAGGACAGCACCGTCGAAAATCTCAAGCGCGAGCTGTTCTATAACGACATCGCGTGGAAACTGAAGGAGTTCTGATATGCTCGAACAACTCAAGGAAACCGCACTCAAGGCCAACCTCCTGCTGCCCAAGCACGGGCTGGTCACCTTCACCTGGGGCAACGTCTCCGGCGTCGACCGCGAGGCCGGCCTCATGGTCATAAAGCCCTCGGGCGTGGAGTATGACGAGATGTGCGCCGACGACATGGTCGTCGTCAGCCTCGAGACCGGCGAGCGCGTCGAGGGCCGCTATAAGCCCTCGAGCGATACGCCCACCCACATCGCGCTCTACAAGGCCTTCCCGAACATAGGCGGCGTCGTCCACACGCACAGCCGCTGGGCCACCAGCTTCGCCCAGGCCGGCAAGGGCATCCCCACCTTCGGCACCACCCAGGGCGACTACTTTTACGGCGAAATACCCTGCACCCGCCTGATGACCGCCGAGGAGATTCACGGCGAGTATGAGCTCGAGACCGGCAACGTCATAATCGAGACGTATAAGGAGCGCGGCATCAACCCCGACTACGTGCCCGCCTGCCTCGTCCACAGCCACGGCCCCTTCGCCTGGGGCACCGACCCGATGAACGCGGTGCACAACTCCGTCGTCCTCGAGGAGGTCGCCTTCATGGCCTTCCACGCCATGGCCCTCACCCCGGGCCTTCCGCCCATGCAGCAGGAGCTGCTCGACAAGCACTACCTGCGCAAGCACGGCCCCAACGCCTACTACGGCCAGGGCTGAGTTAAATTAAGATTATTTTCCTCTTACTATCCTCACCTCAAAGAGCCGCCCCTGTTTGGCTGGGGGCGGCTCGACTTATTTGCGAAAATGTTCGCTTGTTTCACAAAATCGCCCTTGAATCCGGCGCGGATATCGGTTATAATTACGGCAATACCGCGTCCGAATGGAGGAGTACAATGGAACTCGAAAACTTTGAAGGCATACTCGAGAGAGTGCCGAAGATGTCGCGGCCCATGCGCGTGATCCTGGCCGGCTCGGACGGCGAGAACATGCTGCGCGGGCTCTTTGCGGCGCAGGAGAAGGGCATAGCCCAGCCCGTGCTCGTGGGCGACCGCGCCCGCACCATGACGGTGCTCGAGCGCTTCGGGCTCGAGCGCGAGCCGTACACCATGGTGGACACGCCTCCCGGCCATAACTACACTCAGGCGGCCATAGATATCCTCAACTCCGGCGACGGCGACGTCCTCATGCGCGGCAACATCCCCACGCGCGACTTCCTCATGCCCGTGCTGGACAAGTCCAACCACCTGCGCACGGAGCGGCTTATGAGCCACGTCTCCCTGGCCAGCCTGCCGGAGTATCCCAAGCTGCTCGCGCTGAGCGACATGACCATCATCATCGAGCCCAATATGCAGCAGAAGAAGGAGATAATCCGCAACATGGCCGACGCGCTCAAGGCCTTCGGCTATGAGGACCCCAAGCTCGCGCTGCTGAGCCTGGTGGAGCGCGTCACCTTCCACATGAAGGACACCGTCGAGGCGCAGCGCCTCGTGGCCGAGCAGAAGCAGAAGCCCTTTGCCGACTGCCAGCTCTGGGGCCCGATTGCCTACGACCTCATCCTCAGCAAGGAGGCCGCGCGCCTCAAGAATTACGAGTGCCCCTGGTGCGGCGGCGGCTTCGACGGCATTGTCGCGCCCGACCTCTCGACGGCGAACGTCCTCGTCAAGAGCTGGCTTATCCATGCGCACGCGGTCACCTGCGGCGCGGTCGTCGGCGCGAGGGTGCCCATAGCGCTCACCTCCCGAAGCGCCGACGAGGAGGAGACCTACCTCTCCATCGTCTTCTGCGCCGTCCTCGACGCCTGGCGCAAGAGCACGCATCACGAGCCGCGCGCCATAGATTAAGCGCCGCGAAGCGGCGAGGCCTTTTCAGGCAGGCTTCCGGGGCAGCTGCGCTGCCCCGTTTTATTTCCCTTAACGGAGGTACATGCTATGAGAGAGATGCGCCGCAGCCGTCAGCTGCTGGGCGAGGCCGAGACGCTTGAGATACTCGACCGGGGCAGCCACGGCGTCCTGGCCCTCATAGGCGACGGGGGCTACCCCTACGCCCTGCCCATAAGCTATGCGCGCGAGGGCGACAGGCTCTATATGCACTGCGCAAAGGCCGGGCACAAGCTCGACGCCCTGCGCGCCGAGCCGAGGGCGAGCTTCTGCGTCGTCGCGCGCGACGAGGTCGTGCCCGAGGAGTTCACGACGCGCTATCGCAGCGCGATTGCCTTCGGTCGCATACATGAGCTCGCCGGCGAGGAGGACATTCTCCGCGCCCTGAGGCTGCTCTGCGCGAAATACTGCCCTGGCATCGGGGCCGAGGCCGTCGAGGCGGCGATAGCGCGCGAGCGCGCCGGCGTAAACGTGCTTGAGTTCAAAATAGAGCGCCTGAGCGGCAAGCAGGCCCGGGAGCTCATCGAAAAGGGCGGCTGAGGCCCGCGCCCGGGGCGAAACGGGAGGACGAAAGCGGGGAATCCACGAGGGTTCCCCGCTTTTTCCGCCCTCGTATCCCGGCCGCGGGCGCGCCGGGGCATTTTCGGCCGGAGCAGAGGCTTGACTTCATGCGCCCGAACGTTTATTATAAATGAGCACAGAAAGAAATTGGAGGCTTACACATGAAAGCATTCGGGCTCAACGAGCTGAGGGAGATGTTCCTGAGCTTTTTCGAATCCAAAGGACACCTGCGCCTGCCGAGCTTTTCGCTCGTGCCGCAGAACGATCCCTCGCTCCTGCTTATAAACTCCGGTATGGCGCCGCTCAAGCCCTACTTCACCGGCGAGCAGATTCCGCCGCGCAGGCGCGTCTGCACCTGCCAGAAGTGCGTCCGCACGGGCGACATAGAGAATATCGGCAAGACCGCCCGCCACGGCACCTTCTTCGAGATGCTGGGCAACTTCTCCTTCGGCGACTACTTCAAGCACGAGGCCATTGCCTGGTGCTGGGAATTCCTCACCAGCCCCGACTGGGTCGGCATGGATCCCGACAGGCTCTACCCGAGCGTCTTTGAGGACGACGACGAGGCCTTCGCGATATGGCGCGACGAGATTGGCATCGCGCCCGAGCGCATCTTCCGCTTCGGCCGCGAGGACAACTTCTGGGAGCACGGCACCGGCGCCTGCGGCCCCTGCAGCGAGGTCTACTACGACCGCGGCGAGAAGTACGGCTGCGGGAAGCCGGACTGCACCGTCGGCTGCGACTGCGACCGCTATATCGAGGTCTGGAACAACGTTTTCAGCCAGTTCAACTCCGACGGACAGGGGCACTATACCGAGCTCGCAAACAAGAATATCGACACCGGCAT
>DVJK01000220.1 GCA_018716795.1 Candidatus Scatomorpha merdipullorum
AATAAGAACCGCCGCGCGGGCGATTGCGAATTTACTTTTTGGGCGCGCCGTGTTATCTTATAGATAATCTTGATAACGGAGGTAATCACATGCCCACCCCTCACAACAGCGCAAACAAAGGCGATTTCGCGAAGACCATGCTCATGCCGGGCGACCCGCTGCGCGCGAAGTACATAGCCGAGACCTTCCTCGAGAACCCCGTGCTCGTCAACAACGTCCGCGGAGTGCAGGGCTACACCGGGCTCTGGAAGGGCGCGCGCGTCTCCGTCATGGCCAGCGGCATGGGCATACCCAGCATCGGAATTTACAGCTGGGAGCTCTACAACCAATACGACGTTGAAAACATCATCCGCGTCGGCTCTGCGGGCGGGATTTCGGATGAGCTGCAGCTGCGCGACGTGGTCTGCGCCCTCGGCGCCTGCACCGACTCCAACTTCGCCCACCAGTTCGGCCTCAAGGGCAGCTTCGCGCCGATAGCGGACTGGACGCTGCTCAAGACCGCCGCCAAGTGCGCCGCCGCGCGCGGCATAGAGGTCAAGGCCGGCAACGTCATGAGCTCGGACAACTTCTACAACGACGGGAACGATGGCCACGACCAGTGGAAGAAGATGGGCGTTCTCGCCGTGGAGATGGAGGCCGCGGGACTCTACATGACCGCCGCCCGCTGCGGCAAGCGCGCGCTCTGCCTCTGCACCATAAGCGACCACATCTACCGCCCCGAGGAGCTCACGCCGGAAGAGCGCGAGCGCAGCATGAACGACATGATAGAGATAGCGCTCGACACCGCGGCGGAGATGGATTAAAAATCCAGGGGGAACTGCGTCCCCCCTAGATACGCGGCATAAATGCCGCGATACCCCTCTCGCCCCGCACGGCGAGGCGGCTGCGCCGCGATCGGCGCAGGATGAGGTATCGAGGCGGGGCAAAGCCCCGCCTCGATAGACAAAAACCGGATAATCGTTCAAGTTCACAAATTGGACGCGGAAAATTTACACAGGATGTTGTCGTATTTTACTTGAACGATACGTCGAAAGATGATATAATCCCTATGATGCGAAAGCATCGGGATTTCCGAATCTTATTTTGAAACGGAGGATACATACGAAATGAAGAAGTTTCTTGCGCTGCTTCTCGCCCTCGTGATGGTCTTCGCGCTCGCCGCCTGCGGCGAACCCGCAACTGAGGAGACCACTCCCGCCGGCGAGGAGACCACTCCCGCCACCGAGCCTGCGGGCGAGGAGACCACTCCCGCCGGGGAAGAGCCCTCCGGCGAAACCGTCGACCCCAACGACATCGATGACAACCCCGAGGCCGACACCTATGAGATAGCCTTCGTCACCGACGTGGGCCAGCTCCACGACAAGTCCTTCAACGAGGGCACCTGGAACGGCGTCAAGCTCTACGCCTACGAGAACGGCAAGACCTACAAGTACTATCAGCCCGCCAACGACGCTGACGCGACCGACGAGGACCGCTTCGAGGCCATGAGCCAGGCCGTCGCCAACGGCGCGAAGGTCGTTGTCTGCGCCGGCTACCTCCAGGAGGCCGCCCTGCGCCGCGCCGCGATTGAGTTCCCGGACGTCAACTTCATCTTCATCGACGGCTACGCCCTCTATGAGAACGCCGATGACCAGAATGCTGAGAACCCCACCAGCGAGCTTCTCGCCAACGTCGCCGGCGTGAACTTCAACGAGGAGCAGTGCGGCTACCTCGCCGGCTACGCCGTCGTCATGGACGGCTTCACCAAGCTAGGCTTCTCCGGCGGCGGCGGCGGCACCAACGCGGCCTGCAACCGCTACGGCTACGGCTACCTCCAGGGCGCCAGCGCCGCGGCTGAGGAGCTGGGCGTTGAGGTCGAGGTCAACTACTCCTGGCAGTATGGCAGCGCCTTCCAGGCCAGCCCCGAGCTCCAGGGCATGATCAACGGCTGGTACACCAACGGCACTGAGATAGTCTTTGCCTGCGGCGGCAGCATGTTCGCCTCCGTCTCCGCGGCGGCCTCTGCCAACGACGGCTACGTCGTCGGCGTCGACGTCGACCAGAGCGGCGAGAGCCCGGCGGTCGTCACCTCGGCCATGAAGGGCATCGACCAGGCGGCCATCCTCTGCCTCGGCCACCACTTCGACGGCACCTGGGAAGAGGTTGGCGGCGTGACCACCACCCTCGGCGCGAAGGACGACGCTGTCGGCCTGCCCACCGCCGCCGAGAGCTGGCGCTTCGAGACCTTCACCGTTGAGCAGTACAACACCCTCTTCGAGGCCATCAAGGACGGCAGCCTGGAGGTCGACAATCAGTATCCGACCACCGACGGCGACCCCAACGGCCCGGACGACGCCGGCTCCCTGAACGGCAAGCTGCCCAACATCACCATCAACGTTATCTAATCGCCCAGAAATGCCTCCGGGCACTTCAGCACACAAAAGGACCGGTCCGAGGACCGGTCCTTTTTGCGCCCGCATTCCCACGCCCTCCCCTACGATGTGTGGGGAACGTTTCAGCGCAAAACCACCGTTGTCCGCCGCCCCGCGCATGACATACCGCGCGGCTTTGGCCCCGGCGGTTTTTTATATGCAGGTTTGACAAACTTCTTGTCTTTTCGGCGGATATAAATTATAATAGATGTATTCAACAAAAGGGGAGGCGGTTCGGTGGCTGTACAGCCGGAATACATCATTGAGATGCTCCACATCACCAAGGAGTTCCCGGGCATCATTGCCAACGACGACATAACGCTTCAGCTCCGGCGCGGCGAGATTCACGCCCTGCTGGGCGAGAACGGCGCGGGCA